>JANQFN010000509.1 GCA_028277825.1 Desulfarculaceae bacterium | reverse complement strand
CAGCTCGGGCACCAGCACATGGCTGGGCAACACCTCTATGCCCTGCTCGCTCAGATAGTCGGCAAAGGTTCGTAAGATGCCGTCGTCAGCCATGTGGCGGATCTTCTTCATCAGGCCCAGGGCCTTCAAATCCGGGCGCACGTCAGCGAACATGCGGGTTTTGGTCACCCCCCCGGCCATCACCGCCTGGCTCACTCCGGCCTGCTTGAAGGCCTTGATCAGCTTGCCCAGCTTGCCCAGTTGGATCCAGGTGATCTCATCCACCTCGGACTCCAGTTCAGACAGGGTCTCGCCCCGGTGGGCCACAGCCACCACCCGGTATCCCTGGGCGCGGGCCGCCCGGGCGAACAGAATGGGAAACTGGCTTTTGCCGGCGATGATGCCTATGGTGCGCTCAGGCATGACTCCCCGCGGACCCCTAGCGGGCCACCCCCCGCGAGGAATTACGGATGAAGTCCAGCATGCGGACCACCTCGGGGATCTGGGGCACCTCTTCTTCCACCTGGGACAGGGCTTTGGCCAGCGGGGTGCGGGTGCGGAAGATTACCTTATAGGCGGCCTTGAGTGCATCCATGGTTTCGGCGGAAAAGCCCCGGCGCTTGAGGCCTATGACGTTGAGCCCCCTCGGTTTGGCCCGGTTGCCCTCGCACAGGGTATAGGGCGGCAGGTCCTGGGCCACCGCGCTGGTGCCGCCCACAAAGGTGTAGGAGCCGATGCGGGTGAACTGATGCACCGCCACCTGCCCGCCCAGCCCCACGTAGTCCTCCAGGATCACGTGACCGGCCAGGTTGCAGGAGTTGGCCATGATCACCTCAACACCCAACTGGCAGTCGTGGGCCACGTGGGCATAGGCCATGAGCAGGCTGCGGTCGCCCACCCGGGTGACGCCGCCGCCCTCGCCGGTGCCCCGGTTGACCGTGGTGAACTCGCGGATCATGACGTTATCGCCTATCTCCAGGGTGGTGCGCTCGCCCCCGAATTTTAAGTCCTGAGGATCGGTGCCCACCGAGGCGAAGGGCCACAGGCGGCAACTGGCGCCGATGGTGGTCAGGCGGTCGACCGAAGCGTGGTGCTCCACGCGGGTGCCGGAGCCGATGACCACTTCGGGGCCGATATAGGCATAGGCGCCCACAAAGGCGTCATCGGCGATTTGTGCGGTTTCATCCACCACTGCGGTGGGATGGATATTCATTACAGGCCCTTTCTAAGCCCGGCGCCCGCTGGGGCGCCTGGGGCCGCGCCAATAAAGAGTCGTTTAAGCGGCCACAGCGGCGGTGAGGTCAGCCTGCACCGCCAACTGGCCGTCCACAAAGGCCTTGCCCTGCATCTTCCAGGCCCGGGAGGAGCGGTGGGTGGCGGTGCATTCCATAATGAGCTGGTCGCCGGGCACTACCGGCCGCCGGAACTTGACCTTGTCCATGCCCATGAAAAAGAACAGCCGGTCTTTGGCCTCGGGCAGAGACTGATAAGCCAGAATGCCTCCGGTCTGGGCCATGGCCTCCACGATCAGCACCCCGGGCATCACCGGCTGGCCGGGGAAGTGCCCCTGGAAAAAATGTTCATTGTAGGTGACGTTCTTCATGCCCTTGACAAAATCCGGAGGTTGGACCTCAAGGATGCGATCCACCAGCACAAAGGGATAGCGGTGAGGCAATATGTTGAGGATTTCGGTCAAATTCAAAATGCCTTCGGCCATGTCACCGCTCCTTATAAGCTATTCCGCCTGATTCTCTTCGCCTAGGCGTTCTTCCAAACGTTTGACCCGTTTGAAGAGTTCTGGCAAGCGTTTCACCAAACCCCTGGTGCGCAGCCAGAGGCGGTGGGGCATCACCGGATACCCGCTGACCACCTCGCCGGCCTTTACCGACTGGGCCACGCCGCTACCGCCGCCCACCATGGCGCCGTCGCCCACCCTGAGGTGGCCGGCCACGCCCACCTTGCCGCCCAGCACCACGTTCTTGCCCAGGGTGGCCGAACCGCTGATACCCACCTGGGCCACCAGCAGGGAGTTTTCGCCGATGGTGCAGCCGTGGGCGATGTGCACCTGGTCGTCGGTCTTGACTCCGTTTTTGACCCAGGTGCGGCCGGTGGCCGCCCGGTCAATGGTGTTGCCCGCGCCCAGTTCCACGTCGTCCTCAATCTGCACGATGCCCACCTGGGGAATCTTAAAATGCCGCTCCCCGTCGGGCACGAAGCCGTAGCCATCAGCCCCGATCACGCTGCCGGCGTGGATGATGCAGCGCTTGCCCACAATGCAGCCGTGATACAAGACCGTATTGGCGTGCAGCACGCTGTCATCGCCCACCTGCGCCCCCTCACCCACGAAAACGCCGGGATGGAGCACCACCCTTTTGCCCAAGACCGCGTCCGCGCCCACATAGGCCAAGGCGTGCACCGAGCAGTCTGCGCCTATTTCGGCTGAGTCCTCCACCACTGCCCGGGGGTGCACCCCCAGGGGTTCATAGGGACTGCGGGTCGCTTCAGTCAGAAGCTGGGCATAGGCCAGGTATGGGTTGTCCACCCGGATCACGGACAAGCCCTCGGGCACCTTTTGCTCCCGGCTCACCAACACCACCCCGGCCTGGCACTGGGCCAGAGCCGGGGCGTATTTGGGATTGGCCAGGAAGGTGACGTCGTCAGGCCCCGCTTCGTTAATGCCCTTGATGCCCGAGACCTTGTGCTCGGCCGGGCCCGCCAGGTGGCCGCCCACCAGCTGGGCCAGTTGGGCCAGGCTCAACTCCAC
>JANQFN010000439.1 GCA_028277825.1 Desulfarculaceae bacterium | reverse complement strand
TCGTCCTTTTCCACCGCGAAGCAGCTCATGCCTTTGGTGGGATGAACCTCGGTGTCGGTGATGGCGAACACCACGAACAGATCGGCCACCGCCCCGCTGGCCTGGAAGCGCTTCTCACCGCTGATTACCCAGCCGCCGTCTTCCTTGACCGCCCGGGTTTGCATGCGGGCGGCGTCGGAGCCGCAGGTGGGCTCGGTGATGCACTCGGCGGTGAGCAGTTCGGCGCTGAAGGTGCCGGGCAGATACTTCTGCTTCTGCTCCTCGCTGCCGTAGTTGGCGATGATAAAGGCGCAGTGGTGAGGCACGCTGCGCGCGCAGGCCAGGGCGTAGGACTGGGCCGCAGTCTCCTCGTTGATGATGGCCTCGTGCATCATGTCCAGGCCGCCGCCGCCGTATTTGGCCTCAAAACGCACGCCGATGTATTTTTGTTCGCCCATTTTCTTGAGCAGTTCGAAGGGATATTTGTTTTCCCGGTCCATGGCCAAAACCACCGCCGGCGCCTCGTGCGCGAAAAATTCCCTGGCCCGCTCAGCGTATGCTTTTTCCTCTTCACTGAAAAATATGGACTCCATTTTTACCCTCCCTGGCAACCTAATACGTGCCGGTGCCTAGCGCCCGATTGCGCTTAGGCCCGGCTTTCCATGCTCCAATCAATAGACCAAAAAAATCTTGACAACAATCTAGAAAAATAACTACTATAACGCTATTCGGTATCAAGTAACGCAATGCGCCATGTATAGGGATTCAGTCTCCTCATAGAAACGGCCGCGACCGGTCTTCCGCTGTCCCTGCAACAAAGCCAGAAAAGAGCTTGATCATGCAAAGTGAGTTCCAGCAAGTCATCGACCAATGCGGCGTGGACCTGGCCGGCGTGGCCGACCTGAGCCCGGCGCGCGAGGCTTTGCTTGCCCAAGGGGGTGACACCTTCGCCAAGTTCCCCCGGGCGGTGTCACTGGGCTGCCGCGTGGCTCACGAGGTGGTGGAGTCCATCGGCGACCACGGCAACCGGGCCCTGGTGATGAACTACATCCACCACATCTACAGCGTGGTGAACCACCGTCTGGACCAGGCCGCCCTCAGCCTGACCGGTTTTCTGATGGCCAAGGGCTATCTGGCCTTTCCGGTTCCCGCTTCGCAGGTGCTGTCCTATGAAGACTACAGCGGACTGGCCCCCCACAAGACCGCGGCCCATCTCTCCGGGCTGGGCTGGGTGGGCCGGAGCGCCCTGCTAGTGACCAAACAATACGGCCCCCGGGTGCGCTTTGCCACGGTGTACACCGATGCGCCCCTGGACGCCGGGGAGCCGGCCAAAAACCGCTGCGGCTCTTGCGACCAATGCGTGGAGGCCTGCCCGGCCGGGGCTATGACCGGCGAGGCCTTCGCGCAAGACAAGACCCGGGATCACATCTATGACCCCAAGGCCTGCAACGAATACATGCGGGAAAGGCGCCTCAGTTTGTTGGGCAAGCGCGTATTCGGCGGCAACTGCGGGCTGTGCATCCACAGCTGCCCCTTTGGCGGCAAATTAAAAAGGGCTTGACATGGGTTCGCCAAAATATTTAGCATAACGCTATACGGTACGGAGTAACGCATTGCGTGATAAAAGATTCATCAAGTCTTTTGCCAAGGGCCTCGGCCTCTTGGAACTCTTGGGCAGTTCCTCCGAACCTTTGACCCTCACCCAGATCGCCACCGAGTTGGGCCACACCAAGACCACCGCCCAGCGATTCCTCTACACCCTGACCAGTCTGGGCTACGTGAAAAGAGTCGAAGGTAAAAGGTATGTCCTGGGCAGCAAGATCCTCAGGCTGAGCTTTCAGCTTCTGCAAAAGGACAACTTTTACAAACAGGCCCAGACTTCGCTGGAAGAACTCTCTGACCGCATCGACAAGAGCGTGACCTTGGGCGTGCTGGAAGAGACCGAAGTGCTGGTCATCTACCGCAAAGAACGCACCCGCTACTTCCCCTACGCCATCTACTCCGGCTCCCGGCTGCCCATGCACTGCTCAGCCACCGGCAAGGTGCTCTTGGCCAGCATGCCCGACGATGAGTTGGCCGACATGCTGGACCGCATCGAGTTGAACCTGGTCACGCCCAAGACCATCACCAGCAAAAAGGGGCTGCTCAGCGAAATTCAGGGCATCAGGAAAAGGGGGTATTCCAACTCGGATCAAGAGTTTTCCCTGGACCTCTACTCCATCGGCATCCCCCTGCTCGACGGCAGGGGCAAGGTGGTGGCCGCCGCCGCCCTGTCTTTGGCCACCGGCGACAAAAACAACAAAAAGCTCGTGAAGGAGTCCATGGACGCCTTTTTCGAGACCGGACTGAAGATATCGCAGGGGTTGGGTTATGAGGGACCTTACCCGCAGATCAACTGGTAAAGCGCTCAGCAACTTGGATTAAGCACAAATCATAAAAAAACCATTTTGTATTGCCAAGGGGGCCGCCGCATGAAGTCGGAAACCTTTGAGGCCTTGCGCCAGCAACTGGACAGGCTGGGGGGCATTTCCTTTTACCGCCAAAAACTGGAAAAAGCCGGCATATCTGCGGGTGACATCCAAGAGCCCGCCGACTTCAGCCGGATTCCCTTCACCACCTCCGCTGAGTACTTCACCGAACTCAGAAAGCCCCCTCAGGAATGCTCCCTGTTCAGCCCCCAGGTGACCCGCATCAATTTCTCGCCCTCGGGCAAGGAACTCTACCCGGTCTACCAGACGGCGAACGACCTGGAGCGGATGCACCGGGTGAGCGCCACCTCGCTCAAGGCCGCCGGCGTGACCCCGGACGACGTCTGTGTGATCACTTTCGGCTACCATCTGTTCATCGCCGGCCTGTTCTACCAGGGCCAGCTGGAGTACTACGGGGCCAAGGCCATTCCCCTGGGTCCCGGCGACAGCGAGACCGCTTTAAAAATCATAAACGACTACCGGTCCACGGTGCTGATCTCCAATCCCACCTTCGCCATGAAGCTGGCCTCCGGCGGCATCGACTCGGTGCGCATCCTCTTTGTGGGCGGCGAGCCCTTCACCTCGGTGGAGGGTTACCCGGAGCGCACCAAAGCCGCCTTCGGCCGGGACCTTACCATTATCGATTCCTATTCCATGGCCGCCTGCATGCCCATTGCCAGAAGCTGCCGGCATGAGAACGGCCTGCACCTGATGGACGACTTTGTGCATGCCGAAGTGATCGACCCCGACACGGGAGAGAACCTGCCCCCCGGCGAGAAGGGAGAGCTGGTGCTCACCCATCTGCACAAGGAGGCGGCGCCGCTTTTGCGCTACCGCACCGGCGACCTCACGGTGATGGAACAAAGGTCTTGTGATTGCGGCCGCGATCTCACCCTGCCGCAAAGCATCATCGGCCGCACCGATGAAATGCTCAAGATCAAGGGAGTCAAGTTCTGGCCCAGCCAGATCGCCACCATCCTGCGCTCTTTCCCTCAGTTCAGCGGGGCCTATTGCCTGAAGCTCAAGCAGGTAAAGGGCGTGGATCATATTGAGTTGCTGGTGGCCGGCGGGGCCGGGGCAGAGGACCAGGCTGAAGCGCTGGCCGACAAGGTCAAGCGCGACACCCTGGTCAAGGTGAATGAGATCAAGGTGGTGGAAGAACTGGAAGAGGGGCCCTTGGTGCAGGACGAGCGCGAGGGCCGCAGTTTTTAACGTTCAGCTTTGTCAACCAGAAAGGCCGGGGCATGCCTCATTTGCGCTTCATCAAAACCGACTACTCCTACGCCGACTACTCCACCACCATCTCGCCCGCCATCGAGCGGGCCCTGGAGGAGCGCATCGCGCCCAGCACCGTGGTGCTCAACACCTTCAGCACCGACTCCATCACCGCCGGCTATTTGGATGACCCCGAAAAGTCGGTTGACCTGGAATTCTGCCGTGAAAACGGCATCGTGGTGCGCCGCCGTCAAAACGCCGGCGGCGGAGTCTTCGGCGCCCGAGGCAGCGCTTTCTTGTGCATCTACGTAGACACCGAACAGCCTTGGGTGCCGCTGAAGACCATCGAGGACGCCTTCCAGGTCTCCCTGGGCGCCATGGCCGGCGTGCTGCGGGACCTTTACGGTTTTCAGGCCCAGTACCGTCCCTTGAACGACATCGAGGTGGAGGGGCGCAAGGTGGTGCCCAGCTCGGCCCGGCTGGAAAAGGGCATCCTGAGCCTGCGCATCCTGATCAACGTGGTGCCCACCGACCGGGCCCTGTTGCAAAAGGCCATCATCACCGTGGCCGAGAAGACCCGGGACAAAAAGATCAAGGACCTGGGCCAGCGCTTCACCTGCCTGGAGGCGGAGGCGGGCCGCAAGATCCGAGCCTCCGACCTGGAAGAATTGAGCCGGAATACCCTGGCCCGCATCTTCGGCGGGCAGGTGCCCCTGGAAGCGGGCCAGCTAAACGACCAGGAGCAACGGTACCTGGAGGAGTATCAGGAAAAATACAATTCCGATGAGTGGTTCTACCAAAACTCGGAAAGGACCCGCTTTAAAAACGCGCCACCAGAAGCCGTCAAGGGCGAGGGCCGCCACAAGGCCCCGGCCGGCCTTCTGCGGGTGACCCTGCTGCAGGAGGGTGGCAAGATCCACGACCTGATCATCACCGGAGACTTCCATCCCTCGCCCTACGGGGTGCTCCGGGACATGGAGGACGCGCTGAGGGGCAAGGACGCGGACTTGACAACGGTCCAAAAGAAAATCGAGGCAATTTACGCCCGCCCGGAGGTGGAGATGGCGGGCATTGAAACAGGGGACTTTAGCGCCGCCTTTGCAAAGGCTTTTCAAGAAAGCACAGGTCGGTAGGGAGGTTTTTGGTCGTGTTGTTTTGGGTGGAACCGGCCCCCTGGGCTTCACCCATGAGGCACGGGGGTGCAAATGGTTGCGCTGGAATTTCCCAGCGTGGATGTCTTTTGATTGTGCAGATTTCTATTTAGCAAAAGGAGGGTGAGGGATGTTGTTTTCCAAATCAAAAAATTTCTTAATCATTTCGGTGTTGGCCTTGGCGTTGGCCGCTTTTATGGCTGCGCCCGGCGCCCAAGCCAAGGTCAAGTTGCCGCACACCATGGTGTGGAGCTGCTATGACGTGGGCTCCTCGGGCTATATGCAGGCCTCGGCCATTGCCGATGCCTTTTCCAAAAAGCTGGGCATGCGTATTCGCTTACTGCCTTCGGGCACTTCCATCGGCCGCATGATGCCCCTGACCGCGGGCAGGGTGGCCTGCGGCTTTTTGGCCAACGAGGTGTACTTTGCCGCCGAGGGTCTGTATGACTTCGCCTCGGTGCAGTGGGGACCCCAGGACCTGCGCATGATCCTGGCCCATCCCTCCTCCATCGCCCTGGCCACCACCAAGGCCTCGGGCATCAAGACCGTGGCCGGTCTCAAGGGCAAGCGGGTCTCCTACATTCCCGGCGCGCCCACCCTAAACGTGAAGATGGATGCCTTTTTAGCCTTTGGCGGCCTGACCTGGAAGGACGTCAAAAGGGTGGAATTCCCCAGCTACCGGGCTTCCTTGAAGGCCCTGATCGAGGGCAAGACTGATGCCTCGGTGACCATCACCAGCGCCTCGATCATGTATGAACTGGAGTCTTCGGCCCGGGGCCTGCGCTGGCTGCAGTTCCCGCCGGACGACAAGGCGGCCTGGAAGCGCATGCACAAGATCGCCGCTTTTCTGAGCCCCTTCCAAGAAACGGTGGGCGCGGGCATTTCTCCGGATAAGCCGATTTATTCGCCGTCCTACCGCTACCCCATGATTACGGTCTACGCCAACAAGGATGCGGAGTGGGCCTACAACATGGCCAAGGCCATGGACGAGACCTTTGATCTCTACAAGAAGGCGCACAAAGTGATGCCCCTGTGGAACATCAAGGACTCGGGCGTGCCTCCGGCCGACGCTCCCTTCCATGAGGGCGCCATCCGCTACCTTAAGGAAAAGGGCGTCTGGACCGCCGAGGCCCAGGCCTGGAACGACGCCCGCCTGGCCCACATGAAGAAGCTGCAGAAGGCCTGGGAATACGCCTTGCAGCAAAAGGTGGCCAAGAAGATCAAGGAAAAGAAGTTCAAGGAGTTCTGGCTCAAGATCCGGGCCGAGGCTCTGGCCAAGTAACCTAATCACCCCACCGTCCGGAGTCCCCTGCGGCTCCGGACGGTGGATCACACTTTAGCGCTTGCATTGATGAATCAAAAAGGCTGAAAAATGTCCGAGGTTGTACAAAAAGACAGCGAAGCCAAACCGGTACCCGGCTCCATTAAGATTGCCTATGTGGTCAGCGCCATTTTGTCCGCCCTGGCCATATTATTGTGCATCAACCAAATATTCAACCTGAAGCTGGCGGGCTTCATGCCCATCGGCAACGCCTATTATTATTACATCCTGGCTCTGTATCTTTCGTTGTGCTTCATCATGTTCCCCGCCACGAAAGCCAACAAGGGCAAGGTGGCTTGGTACGATTGGCTGCTGGCCGCCATCTGCCTGGCCACCAACATCTATCTGGGGGCCAACGCCTATAACATCCTCACCAAGGGCTGGGAGTTCATGGCGCCCACCCTTCCCACCCTGGCCGGCGGAGTCCTCTGGCTCTTGGCGCTGGAGGCGGTCAGACGGGCCGGGGGCAACATCCTGTTCTACATATGCCTGGTGTTCTCCTTGTATCCGCTGTTCGCCGGCTACATGCCCGGTTTCCTGTGGGGCCACTCCCTGGCGCTAATGGAGACGGTGCGCTATCACTCCATGGGGGTGGAGAGTATAATCGGCATCCCCACCCGGGTGGTGGGCAACCTCTTGGTGGGCTTCATCATCTTCGGAGTGGCCCTGGTGTCTTCAGGCGGCGGCAAATTTTTCATGGATTTCGCCCTGTCCATCATGGGCCACACCCGGGGTGGCGCGGCCAAGGTGTCGGTGTTTTCCAGCGCCTTCATGGCCAGCCTCAGCGGCAGCGTGATCTCCAACGTGGTCACCACCGGCGCCATGACCATCCCCACCATGAAAAAGACCGGCTACAGCCCCACCTGGGCCGGCGCGGTGGAGGCCTGCGCTTCCACCGGCGGCTCCATCATGCCGCCGGTGATGGGCGCGGCCGGTTTTCTGATCGCCTCGTTTTTGAACGTGCCCTACTCGCACGTGATGCTGGCCGCCTTTTTCCCGGCCTTTTTGTACTACTTCACCCTGCTTTTGCAGGTGGACTCTCATGCCGCCTCGCACAAGATGGGGGGCATGCCCAGAGAAGAATTGCCCCGCCTGGGCAAGACCCTGAAAAAAGGCTGGTTCTTTTTGGGGACCATATTTCTGCTGGTCTTCATCCTGTTTTACATGCGCACCGAGGCCTGGGCGCCGTTTTTCGTGATGATCTTCCTGTTCACCTGCGCCATGATCCGCAAAGAGACCCGCTACACTTTCAAAACGTTCGTGAAGTTCATCGTGGAGTCCGGGCGCCTGTTGGCCCAGATCACCGGCATTCTGGCCGGGGTGGGCCTGATCATCGGCGCCCTGTCCGGCACCGGGGTGGCCAACTCTTTTTCGCGGGAGCTGGTGCTTTACGCCGGCGGCAACACCGCTCTCTTGTTGATCTTCGGGGCGCTGACCAGCTTCGTGCTGGGCATCGGCATGACCGTCACCGCCTGCTATGTATTTTTGGCCATCGTGCTGGTGCCCGCCCTGGTGGAGGTGGGCCTGAACCAGATGGGTTGCCATTTGTTCGTGCTCTACTGGGGATGCCTGTCCTACATCACCCCGCCGGTGGCCCTGGGGGCCATCACCGCCGCCACCATCGCCGGAGCCCCTCCCATGAAAACCGCCATGCTGTCCATGCGCTTGGGCTCGGCCAAATACATCGTGCCCTTCTTGTTCGTGCTCAACCCGGCCATGATCCTCAACGCCCCCCTGGGCGAGGTGGCCCTTACCGTGGTCACCGCCTTGATCGGCTGCGTGCTCCTGGCCGCCAGCCTGGAGGGCTATCTCTACATGTTTGGGGCTCTCACACCGGTTTACCGGGTGGCGGTGTTTTGTGCCGGCTTTGCCTTGCTCTACCCCAACTGGCCCACGGATTTAGGGGGGCTGGCGCTGTTGGGCCTGGTGGTGCTGGCCGGCAAGATGGGATTGTTCCGGGAGCGAAAACTAGCTACTTGAGTTTGTCGGTTTTCAGCCCAGGGCCCCTTGCTCCGGCGGGCCCAGGGGCGAGCTTTGTGCAGTGAGATATGAGATAAACCCCGGCCGGCGAGCCCGGAGGGGTATGTGAGATACCAGGAGGTAACCATGGCTTCGCAATATTACGAGCTGACAGAAGAGCAGCGCATATTCCAGGATATGATCAACGAATTCGCGGTCAAGGAATTGGGCCCCCTGGTGGAGGAGGCCGAGGCCAAGGGCGAGACTCCCACGGAGCTTTTCAAGACCATGGGGGAGATGGGGTTCCTTTGCCCGCGCTATCCGGTGGAAATGGGCGGCGGCGGCGGCGACAAGATAATGGAATGCATCCTGGTGGAGCAACTCACCCGGGTCTGCGCCGGCTTCGCCGGGGCGGTGGTGGCCCACAGCGGCCTGGGCACCATGCCCATCCATCAATTCGGCTCTGACGAGCAAAAAGAGCGTTTTTTGCTGCCGGCCATCAAGGGCGAAAAGATCGCCGCCTTCGGGCTCACCGAACCCAACGTGGGTTCGGACACCGCCTCCCTGCAGACCAAGGCCTTGCGCGACGGCGACAACTACGTGATCAACGGCAGCAAGATGTTCATCACCAACGGCCCCATCGCGGACTACGTGATCGTGGCCGCCTACACCCAGCCCGAAAAGCGGGGCTGGGGCATCAACCTGTTCATCGTGGAAAAAGGCACCCCGGGCTATAGCGTCTCGCAGAAGCTGGACAAGGTGGGCCAACACTCGGCTGAAACCGGCGAGCTGGTTTTCGAGGACTGCGTGGTGCCGGCGGACAACCTGATCGGCGGCGAGGAGGGCGGCGGCTTCCAGCAGTTGGAAGACACCCTGGTCTCGGGCCGCATCACCTACGGCGCCCGCTGCCTGGGCACCGGCCAGGCCGCCTATGACCTCACCTCGGACTACGCCCGGCAGCGCACCCAGTTCGGCAAACCCATCAGCAAATTCCAGAGCATCAGCTTCAAGCTGGCCGAGATGGCCATGCACCTGGACATCATGCGCTCCTACACCTGGCGCACCGCCCATCTCTATGACCAGGGGGTGGACGTGAAGATGGAGGCCTCCATGGTCAAGCTGTTCTGCTCCGAAACCGTGCAGAAGATCTTGAGCGAGGCCATGCACATTCACGGCGGCTACGGCTACATGATGGAATACGACATCCAGCGCCACTGGCGCGACGGCCGGGTGTTCACCGTCACCGAGGGCACTTCCGAGGTGCAGCGCATGGTTATCGCCCGGGAATTGGGGTTGTAGAGGATCATGGAACCACTGATAGAGCAGCTTCGCCAAAAGAGCCAAACCGCCCGTTTGGGGGGAGGGCCCAAGCGCATCAAGCGGGAGCACGCCAAGGGCAAGCTCACCGCCCGGGAACGCCTGGATCTGCTGTTTGACCAGGGGACTTTCATTGAAGTCGGACTCCTGACCGACCACACCTGCACTGATTTCGGGTTGGAAAAGAAAACCATGCCCGGCGACGCGGTGGTGACCGGCTACGGTTTGGTGGACGGGCGCAAGGTCTTCGCTTTTGCCCAGGACGCCACCGTGATGGGCGGCAGCCTGGGCGACATGCATTCCCGAAAAATCTGCACCATCATGGACCTGGCCATCAAGGCCGGCGCCCCCATCGTGGGCATCAACGACTCGGCCGGGGCCCGGGTGCAGGAGGGGGCCGAGGGTCTGGCCGGCTACGGGCTGATCTTCAAACGCAACGTGGACGCCAGCGGGGTGGTGCCCCAGATATCGGTCATCATGGGCAACTGCGCCGGTGGCGCGGTGTATTCGCCGGCCATGACCGACTTTATCTTCATGGTGGAAAAGACCTCCTACATGTTCATCACCGGGCCCAAGGTGATCAAGACCGTCACCGGCGAGGAGATCGACATGGAGGCCCTGGGCGGGGCCAAAGTGCACACCAAGATTTCGGGCAACTGCGACCTGGCCTTCAAGGACGACACCAGTTGCCTGCAGCAGGTGCGCCGGCTGCTGTCCTTTTTGCCCAGCGACTCGGAAAGCCGGCCGCCGCGAAGGCCCTATGCAAAGACGGCGCCCTTCGACGCCGACATTCACCAACTGGTCCCCGAGGGGCCCAAGGAGTATTTCGACATCCGCCGGGTAATCGAGCGGCTGCTGGACGGTGGCGATTTTATGGAGATCAAGCCGCGCTACGCGCCCAACATAGTCTGCGGCTTTGGGCGGGTGACCGGGGGCAGCGTGGGGGTGGTGGCCAACCAGCCGCGCTTTCTGGGCGGGGCCCTGGACTCCAACGCCTCGGACAAGGCGGCCCGCTTCGTGCGCTTCTGCGACGCCTTCAACATCCCCCTGGTCAGCCTGGTGGACGTGCCCGGCTATCTGCCCGGGGTGAAGCACGAGTACGACGGCATCATCCGCCACGGCTCCAAGATGATCTACGCCTATGCCGAGGCCACGGTGCCCAAGATAACCATCATCGTGCGCAAGGCCTACGGCGGGGCTTACCAGGCCATGTCCAGCAAGCAACTGGGCGCGGACCAGGTATGGGCCTGGCCCACGGCCGAGGTGGCGGTGATGGGCGCCGAGGGCGCGGTGGACATCGTCTACGCCAAGGAGATCGCCGGCTCTAGCCAGCCGGAAGCGGCCCGGGAGGCCAAGATCCAGGAGTACCGGGACAAATTCACCAACCCCTACAACGCGGCCAAGGCCCTGCACGTGGACGCGGTGATCGAACCCGGTGAGACCCGGCGCAAGCTGGAGTTGGCGCTTGAGGTGTTGGCGGACAAACGACAAGCCAAGCCGCGGCGCAAGCACGGCAACCTGCCCATGTAGGCATGAAGGGAAGCGGCTCAATGCAACGAAGAATAAGAGTCCTGGCGGCCAAGCCGGGCCTGGACGGTCATGACCGGGGCATAAAGGTGGTGTGCGCCGCGCTCAAGGACGCGGGCATGGAGGTGGTTTACACCGGCCTCAGGCAGACCCCGGAGGCCATTGTCAGCGCCGCCCTGCAGGAGGACGTAGACGTGATCGCCCTAAGTACCCTGTCTGGCGCGCACAACGAGCACTTGCCCAAAGTGGCCGGCCTGCTCCAAGAGCGGGGAGGCGAAGGCATACTGCTCATCGCCGGCGGCATCGTGCCCGCCGAGGACCGCCCGGCCCTGAAAGAGGCCGGGGTGAGCGAGATCTTCGGTCCGGGCGCCTCCATCAACGAGATCACCAGCTTCATCTCGGAACAGGCGTCCCCAACCGCCTGAGAACCTTAGGAGCCATAAAATGGGCGAGCAAGACAAGAGAATCCAGGAGGCCAAGGCGCAGTGGGCCGGGGGCAACCCGGATTTGGACAAGCTCACGCGCAGCACCGACTGGGGCGACCCGGTGGAGCCCTTGTACACTCCGGAGCAGGCCGAGGGCCTGGACTATCTGGACGAGAGCGGATTCCCCGGCGAATATCCCTTTGTACGGGGCATCTATCCCTCCATGTATTTGGGACGTCCCTGGACCATACGCCAGTATTCGGGCTACGACTCGCCCCAGGACACCAACCGCCGCTTCCGTTATCTGTTGGAGCAGGGCCAGACCGGGCTCAGCGTGGCCTTTGACCTGCCCACCCAGATCGGCTATGACTCCGACCACCAGATGAGCGCCGGTGAGGTGGGCAAGGTGGGGGTGCCGGTGGACACCCTGGAGGACATGGAGGTCATCTTCGACGGCCTGCCTTTGGACAAGCTCTCCACCTCCATGACCATCAACGCGCCCTCGGCAGTGCTGCTGGCCATGTACGTCAGCATCGGCCTGAAACAGGGCCTGGACCCCGGCGTGCTGCGCGGCACCCTGCAAAACGACATCCTCAAGGAATACACGGTCCGCGGCACCTACATCTTTCCGCCGGAGCCTTCCATCCGGCTGATCACCGACATCTTCGCCTACTGCGGCCAAAACGCACCGCGGTTCAACACCATAAACGTGGCCGGCTACCACATGCGCGAGGCGGGCTGCTCGGCGGTGCAGGAGATCGCCTTCAGTTTTTCCAACGCCATCGCCTACATCGAGGCCGGCCTGGCCGCCGGCCTGGACATCGACAGCTTCGCCCCGCGCATAAGCTGGATTTTCAACACGGCCAATAAAATTTTTGAGGAGGTGGCCAAATACCGGGCGGCGCGGCGCATCTGGGCCGAGCTGTTGAAGGAGCGCTTTGGGGCCAAGAACCCGCGCTCGTGGATGCTCAGGTTCCACACCCAGACCTCGGGCGCCAGCCTCACCGCCCAGCAGCCCTTCAACAACGCCATCCGGGTGGCCTATCAGACCCTGGCCGCGGTGCTGGGCGGCGCCCAGTCCATTGCCGCCTGCTCCTATGATGAGGCCCTGTCGCTGCCCACCGAGGAGTCGGTGAGGACCAGCTTGCGCACCCAACAGGTGCTGTTGGAGGAGGCCGGCGTGACCGACACCATCGATCCTCTGGGCGGTTCGTATTATGTGGAATCGCTCTGCCAACAGATGTATAAGCGGATCAAGGAACTCATGGACCAGGTGGAGGAAATGGGCGGGGCAGTGGCCGCCATCGAGAGCGGCTTCATTCAAAAGGAGATCGAAAGCCGCGCCTACCAGACCCAGCGGGACATCGAGTCCGGTGAGCAGGTGGTGGTGGGCGTCAACAAGTACCAGATAGAGGAAAAACCGCCGGTGGGCCTGGCCAAGGCCAACCCCCAGGCCGAGCGGGACCAGCTGGAGCGCCTGGCGGCGGTCAAGGCCCGGCGCAGCGCCGACCGGGTGGAACGTACCCTGGCGGCGGTGCGCGACACCGCCCAGGGGGATGGCAACCTGCTGCCGGCGATCATAGAGGCGGTGCAGGCCTACGCCAGCCTAGGCGAGATCTGCGGAGTGTTGCGCGAGGAGTTCGGCGAGTACCAGCCGGTGAAGACCATTTGATTTGGACCACGGCGTTTTTAAGCCGGCACACACACGGAGGAATTAATCCATGGCGGGCATAGTATCGGCCGCGGCCTATATACCCTTTTTGAAGATGGATCGAAAAATCATGGCCAGCGCCTGGGGCCGGGGGGCTATGCCCGGCTACAGGAGCCTGGCGGGCAGTGACGAAGACTCCCTGACCATGGCGGCCGAGGCCGCTGCGGCCTGCTTGGGGGCTTCTGAGCGGGAAGGAGTTGACGGGGTCTATTTTGCCTCCACCACCGCGCCCTACCGCGAGAAGCAGAGTTCCAGCCTTTTGGCCACGATCCTTGATCTGCGCCGGGACGTGCAGGCGGTGGATTTTGGCAATTCCCTGCGCTCGGGCCTCAGCGCCCTCAGGCTGGCCCTGGATTCGGTGAAAGCGGGCTCGGCCGACCGCCTGCTGGTGACCGCCGGCGAGCAGCGCATCGCCTATCCCAAATCCGACCAGGAGCAGATGTTCGGGGACGGCGGCGGCGCCGCCCTGGTGGGAGCCGATGGCGAGGCCCTCACCTATCTGGGCGGCTACGGTTTGTCAGACGACATCACCGACATCTGGCGCAGGGATGAAGATCGCTACGTGAAAACCTGGGAGGCCCGCTTCATCAACACCGAGGGCTACCTGGCCCTGATGAAGGAGGCCATCGGCCGGCTCTTGCAGCAGCAGGGGCTTAGCGCGGCCGACATCTCCAGGGCCGCCATCCCCGCCCCGGACGGCCGCAGCTTCGCGGCGCTTTTGAAATCAACCGGCCTGGACGGAGACGGTGTGGCAACGGACTCTCTGCTGGGTGAGGCTGGTTACTGCGGCGCGGCCCACCCCTTGCTGCTGTTGGCCTCGGTCATGGAGACGGCCAAGCAGGGCGACAAGGTCTTGCTGGCCGCTTATGGAGACGGGGCGGAAGCACTGCTGTTGGAGGTGACCGGCGAAGTGGCAAAAACCTCGCCGGGCATAGACCAGCAGTTGGCCAGCCGGCAGGAGTTCACCTCCTACGCCCGTTTTTTGAGCTTCAAGGATATCGTGGAACCCCTGCCCGGCGAACCTTTTCGCCTCTCTCCCTCGGCCTCGGTCACCTGGCGTGAGCGGGACTCGCTGCTCAGATGCCACGGCAGCCGCTGTCTGGAGTGCGGGGAGGTCTCCTTTCCCATCCAGCGCATCTGCAACCAGTGCCGCAGCGTGGACAATTTCGAGCCGGTGCGCCTGTCCGGCGAAGCGGGCGAGGTTTTCACCTACAGCCAGGACAACCTGGCCGGCCGGCCCGACGATCCGGTGATCGTACAGACCGTGGCCCAGATGGCCAGCGGGGCCCGCTTCTATGGCTTGATGACCGACTGCGACCCGGCCCAGGTGGAGTTGGGCATGCCCGTCAAACTGACCTTGCGTAAGCTGCACGACCTGGGCGGCTTTCACAATTACTTCTGGAAATGCAGGCCGCTCAGGTAGCGGGGAGGCGATCATGGGAAGTATCAAAGACAAAGTAGCTATAATCGGCATGGGGTGCACCCAGTTCGGTGAACTGTGGGACAAAGGCCTTAACGACCTGGCCATCGAGGCGGCGGCTGAAGCCTACGCCGATGCCGGAGTGGGCCAGGAAGATATCGAAGCCTGTTACATGAGCACCCTTTATGCGCCCATGGGGGGCGCGGGCGGCACCGCTGCGTCCGACGCCCTCAAGCTCAGGGACATTCCTATCATCCGCAACGAAAACTGGTGCGCCAGCGGGCACATCGCCCTGTACGAGGCCTGCCTGGCGGTGGCCAGCGGCATGTTTGACGTGGTCATGGCCCTGGGCGTGGAAAAACTCAAGGACACCGGCTTCCCCGGCCTGGGCGTGGGCCGGGGCATGAGCCCGGTGCTGGAGGCGCGGCGCACCTCGCCCGGCTCCTTCGCCTTGATCGCCAAGCGCTATTTCGATAAATACGGCATCAGCGACCAGGAGGGCAAGGAGCTGATCGGACGCATCGCGGTGAAGAACCACGACAACGGCAGCCGCTCGCCCAAGGCTCACTTTCACAACAAGCTGACCCTGGAAAAGGTGGTCAACGCGCCGATCATCGCCTGGCCCCTGGGCCTGTTCGACTGCTGCGGCAACTCCGACGGGGCGGCCTGCGCCATTGTGACCAGGGCTGATTTGGCCAAAAACTTCCGCGATGACCCCATCTACGTCAAGGGCCTGGGGGTGTCAATGGACTCGGTGATACCCCACAACCGCAGCGGGTTTGACTGGATTCACTTCGGAGCCCTGCAAAACTCCTCGCGCATGGCCTATGAGATGGCGGGCATCAAAGACCCCCGGCAGGAGTTGGACGTGGCCGAGGTGCACGACTGCTTCACCATCACCGAGTTGGCCATCTATGAAAACTTTGGTTTCAGTTCACCGGGCGGAGCCCGGGAAGACATCCTGTCCGGCTTTTTCGAGCGGGGCGGCGGCCTACCGGTGAACATCGACGGCGGGCTCAAGTGCTTCGGACATCCGGTGGGGGCCAGCGGCCTGCGCATGACTTACGAGGTCTACAAGCAGTTGCAAGAGAAGGTGGACAATCCCGAGCGCCAGGTGCCCAACCCGCGCCTGGGCCTGTCCCACACCTTCGGCGGACCGCCCCAGGTGAGCGCGGTGGCCATCATGGGCAACGAGTTGGGCTGATCTCCCGGCAATTATTGATATTGAACCAAACCAAACGAGTCTAAGGAGGCTCTGACATGCAGATAAAAAAAGTGATGGTGGTGGGGTCGGGCACCATGGGGGCCGGCATCGTGCAGGTGTGCGCCCAGGCGGGCCTGGAAGTGGTGATGACCGACGTATCTCAGGAGATGCTGGAGAGGGCCATGAAGACCATCTCCTGGTCGGTGGGCAAGCTGGCCGAGAAAGGCAAGCTGACAGAAAGCGCCGAGGAGGTCCTGGGCCGCATCACGGTCGGCGAGGGACATGAGGCCGGTGCGGACGCCGGTCTGGTGATTGAGGCCATATTCGAAAAATTGGAGGTCAAGCAGGAACTGTTCGCCGGCCTGGAAGAGTTGGTGGGCACAGACACCATCCTGGCCACCAACACTTCGGCCATCCCCATCAGCGCCATCGGCGGAGCCCTCAAGCGGCCCGAGCGGCTGCTGGGCCTGCACTTCTTCAACCCGGTGCCCATGCTGGACGCGGTGGAGGTGATCAAGGGCGTGGCCACCAGCCAGGAGACCTTTGATCTGGGTGCAGAGTTCGTGCGCTTCATCGGCAAGGAGCCCATATTGGTCAAGGCCGACATTGCCGGCTTCATCCTCAACCGGGCCAACATGCTCACCAACATCGAAGCCATGAACCTGGTGGAAAACGGGCACGCCACCCCGGAGGACATCGACAAGGGCTTCCGCCTGGCCTTTGGCCGCCGCATGGGACCCTTGGAGACCTCGGACCTGGTGGGCCTGGACGTGCAGCTCATGGCCTATGGCAACGTGTACGAGGAGGAGCAGGACCGCCGCTTCCATCCTCCGGGCATCCTGCGCCGCAAGGTGGCCGCCGGGCACCTGGGCAAGAAGACCGGCAAGGGCTGGTACGAATACGATGAGGACGGCAACCGAAAAAAGTAAAATCCTACGGGCCCCAACCAAAGGAGGCCGTCATGGCATATGAAAAGCTGATCCTGGAGATCGAGGACAACGTCGCCACGGTCTTGTTGAACATGCCGGAGAAGCGCAACGCCCTGGACCTGGCGGCGCGCCTGGAGCTGATCGAGGTGTTTTCGCGCCTGGCCGAAGACGAGGCGGTCAAGGTGGTGGTTCTGGGCGGGGTGGGCGAGCATTTCTGCGCCGGCGGCGACATCGGCACCATGGGGGACATCGGCAGCTCTGTGGCCGGCCGGGCCCGTATGAAAAACGGCCACAAGCTGATCAAGGCCATGGTGGAGATGGAAAAGCCCGTCATCGCCCAAGTGGACGGCTTTGCCGCCGGCGCCGGGGTGAGCCTGGCCCTGGCCTGTGACCTGGTCGTGGCCGCCGACCGGGCCAAATTCGCCATTTCCTTTGTGAAGATCGGTCTGATCCCGGACTGGGGGCAATACTTCCTGGTGCCCGCCCGGGTGGGCCTGGGCCGGGCTAAAGAGCTGTTCATGATTGGCGATCCCATCACGGCAGCCCGGGCCGAGGAGATCGGCCTGATCAACCGGGTGGTGCCCGCCGAGGAGTTGGCCGGGGAGGTCAGCGCCTGGGCAACCCGCCTGGCCAAAGCGCCCTCGCTGTCCCAGGCCATGATCAAGTCGGCCCTGAACTGCTGGCCCCTGAGTTTGAATAATTATCTGGAGCTGGAGGCCAACATGCAGCCGGTGGCCTTTGGCAGCGAGGACTTCGCCGAGGGGCGCAGCGCCTTTTTGGAAAAGAGAAAGCCTCACTTCAAGGGCAAGTAATGATCATCCCCGACACCATCTATAACACCGTAAAGCTCTACCCCGACCAGGTGGCCGTCGCCGGGCCCGGCGAACGCTACACCTACCGCGAAATCAAGCTGCGCATAGACCAACTGGCCCATGCCCTGGACGCTTCCGGCCTCAAAAAGGGCGATGCCCTGGGCGCCATCCTCTGGAACTGCAGCGCCTTTTACGAGCTATACTACGCCGCCGCTCAACTGGGCTTGATCTTCGTGCCCCTGAACACCAGGCTGTCCTACCGCGAACTGGAATTCATGGCTGCGGATTCCGGCGTCAAGCTGCTGGTGGTGGACCATGAATTCAGGGAGCACGCCCGCAGGCTCTTGCAAAACGTCGGCTCACTGCACGGGCTGGCCTGGGTGCGG
>JANQFN010000501.1 GCA_028277825.1 Desulfarculaceae bacterium | reverse complement strand
TCCGCACCCTTTCCCCCCAATAAAGGGCCATCCCCAGGCGTAGCGGTCCTTGGCGTTACAGGCTGAACCTCCCAATCCAACCCATTGTCCATGTCATCTCCCTCAAAATAATGATAGGTTACAGCCGGGTCCTGCGTGCTCGCGGCTAAAGCGGACGCGCAACGCCTTTTCATGACTCAACGCATGCAAGGTATTGCCAGTTGAAAATCGCCATTCTAACTTTAGGCACCAGGGGGGACGTGCAACCCTACATCGCCCTGGGCAAAGCCCTGGCCGGCCGGGGCCACCAGGTGATTCTGGGCTGTCCGGATAACTTCGCCCCCTGGGTGGAGGAGCATGGTCTGTCCTGCGCCTCAATCGGCGTGGACATGGAAAGCTTCCTGCAATCACCCGAGGCCAGGAAGGCTTTGTCCGGCAGCCCTTGGGCCATGCTCAAGCTCTGGCGCGACACCATAGTCCCCCTGACCAGACAGACCTTGCTGGCCATCTGGGACGCCGCCCAGGACGCCGACTTGATAATCGACCACCCCAAAACCAACTGGGCGGCTGACGTTGCCGAGGCCACCGGCGCCGCCTTGGTTCGTTCCGCCCCGTTTCCCATCTTCCCCACCGGGGCCTTTCCCTTTTGCATAATCCCCGGCAACTACGGGCCCTGGCTCAATCGTCTCTCTTACCGGATCCTCATGATGCCCCGCCTTTTTTTCAGGGGGATGAGCAACCGCTGGCGGGCCGAGAGCCTGGGCCTGGGCAAGGCCCCCCTGGCCGGCCCCAAAAACCAGCGCTCGGCCAATGTCTGCGCCGTATCACCGGCCCTGGTCCCTTATGGGCCGGAAGACGTCGATCAGGTTCACACCACCGGCTACTGGTTTTTGCAAGAAGGTGAAGGCTGGCAACCAGACCCGGCCCTGGCAGCATTCCTGGCCGCTGGTGAAACGCCTATATACGTCGGGTTCGGGTCCATGCCCAGCAAGGACCCGGCGCGCCTTACGGCTGAAATATTGGAAGGGGTGCGTCTTGCGGGTGTGCGAGCCATTGTGGCCACTGGCTGGGGTGGCTTGGAACAGGCGGAAACCCCGGAAACGGTGCACATCATTCCGGGTGCGCCCCATGAAGCCCTGTTCAAACTGGTCAAGGCCGTGGTTCACCACGGCGGGGCGGGGACCACCCACACCGGGCTGAAGGCCGGGCGGCCCACCTTCATATGCTACTCAGCCTTTGACCAGCCTTATTGGGGCCGCCGCCTACATGCCCTGGGCCTGGGGCCCAAGCCCCAAGCCATCAAGCGCCTGCAGGCCTCGCGCTTTGCGGCCGGGCTGGCGGAGTTGACCAGTACCGAAAGCTACCAGACACGAGCCAAGGAAATGGCCGAGACTTTTGCGGCCGAGGATGGCATCGCCAACGCGGTGCGCGTAATTGAGAGCTTTGAATCAAGGTAGCTACTTAATCGCTTCAAGAAATAGATTTCTTTTTCCTTGTAGGGGAGGGGTTTACCCCCTCCCGTCTTTTCTTTGGCGCGTCTTACCTGGCGGTGATAAACCCCGCCCCTACCCTTGGAGCCCCTGGGCTGGGCGCGCAGACGGAAGGGGCCCTTTCCTGACGGTGAACAGGCTGGCGAACCGCTATGCCGCTCCCCCACCTAAAACGGCCGCCCCTTTCGGGACGGCCGTAACGGTTGGTCTTATTTTTCAGGCGGTTTAGATCACCGCAGCGCGGTCGGCCACCTTCAGGCGCAGCATGGCCCGCTGCAGGGCGGCCTCGGCGCGCACGTATTCCAACTGCTCGGTGGCGGCCTTTTGTATGCGCTGCTCGGCCCGCTCGCGGGCGCGCTGGGCCCGGTCCACGTCGATCTCCCGGGCCAGCTCGGCGGCCTCGGCCAGGATGGTGACCTTTTCGCCGGTGACCTCGCAAAAGCCGCCGGCGATGGCGGCGTATTCGGTCTCGTTGCCGGTCTTGAAGCGGAGTTCGCCGACAGCCAGGGAGGCCAGGAAGGGCACGTGGCCGGCCAACACGCCGAACTCACCGTCGACGCTGGTGGCCACCAGCACCTCCACCTCCTTGGACAACAGAAGCTTGTCCGGGGTGACGACTTCCAGCAGTATCTCTTTGGCCATGGGTATGAAACCCCCTTATAGAGCCGGCGCCCGGCCGGCGGATTCCCTCCGCCCCCGTGGCCCGGCTTGATTTTAGCGGGGGGCCCTTTCAGCGGCCCCCCGTTTTTTACTCAGCCGCGGCCAGCTCGGCG
>JANQFN010000435.1 GCA_028277825.1 Desulfarculaceae bacterium | reverse complement strand
GACCCTGCCAGACGCCCCGAGCTGGCCGCTTTGGACTACGCCGAACAGGAGGCTGAGGTGGCCCGGCTGCTACAGGAGTCGCTGGAGCTGCAGATGGTCAGCGATGTGCCCCTGGGCGCCTTTTTGAGCGGCGGGGTGGATTCCACCTATCTGGTGGCCCTAATGACCCGGGCCGCGGGAAAGCGCATCAAGACTTTTTCAGTGGGCTTTGGCCAGGAGGGCGCCGACCTTGACGAAAGCCGGGAAGGCAAGCGCACCGCCGAGTTTCTGGGTGCGGAGCACACCCACGTGCTGGTCACCGGCGCCCAGGCCCGCGACCGGCTGGAGCATTTCATCCGGGGCCTGGACCAGCCCTCGGTGGACGGGCTGAACAGTTACTTCGTGTCCTGGGCCGCCCGGCAGGCGGTGACCGTGGCCATCTCCGGCACCGGCGGCGACGAGTTGTTCGCGGGCTATCCCTGGTTCGCCCAAATGATGCAGTACAGCCAAAGGGCTGCTAAGCATGCGCAGCCCAACGGCTTTAAGCGGCTGCTGGGCCTGGGAGGCAAAAAGCGCGAACCCACTAAGGAACCAGAGCCGCCCGATTTTCTGACCGCCTATGCCCTGACCTACCAGATCTACGGCCCCCTGGGGGCCGAGGTCATGCTGGCTCCGGATCTGCGGGGCCGGGCACGGGCGGGACGCTCTTTGACAGACGACCTGGCGCCGCTGGACCAGATCCCCGGGGGCGATCCCGTGCAGCGCACCACCGCCCTGTGCCTGGGCGGCTACACCGGCAACCAGCTCCTCAGGGACATCGACGCGGTGTCCATGGCCCATTCCCTGGAGGTGCGGGTGCCTTATCTGGACGTGCCCCTGCTGGAGGCCTCCCTCTCCCTGCCGCCCGGAGCCAAGATCGGCGAGGTGGACCCCGGCCTGGACGCCATAAACGCCACTTACCGCGACTGCGGCAACAAGCGCATCCTGATCGACGCCGGACGCAATCGGGGCCTTTTGCCTGCGGACATAGATTGCCAGCCCAAGCGGGGCTTCAACCTGCCCTTGGAGGACTGGCTGCGGGGGCCCTTGAGCGAGGTGTTTCACGACACCCTGTCAGTCCGGAGCGTGAAAGACCGGGGCTGGCTGGACCCGGTGCAGGTGGACTACGTTCGGGAAAGTTTTCTGGACCGCAGTCTTTCTTGGCCCCAACCCTGGCTCTTGATGGTGTTAGAATTGTGGGGCCGCCTGGTGCTGGACCCGGCGGGCAGGACTTAGCGAGGTTTTAGGGAAAGGAGCCGCACATGGCCAAACCGCCGCCACTGGATGTCCTGCGTTCAGACCAGGGCCGAACCGGGCCCTTGGATTTCAGCGGCGACCCCCATCCCGGCGCGCCCCGCATACTCTTCATCGGCGCGGCTGAATCCAGCCACACCAGGTCCTGGATCGACCTGTTGGCCAATGCCGGCCTGAATATACGTCTATTCGCCCTGCCTTCCGGCCTGCCCCCGGCGGATTGGCCAGTGCGCACTTATATCACCAGCCCTTTAGCCACAGAGCTCAATCCGGAGACCCGGGTGGGTCTGTACCCTGCCCTGACCCCGGCCCCGCCGCCGGCGGCCGATCCGGCCCTGGAGCCGGAGATCGAACCCATCCCCGCGCCCGGCCAAGAACGGGACCTGTCGGACAAGGTCAAGGACAAGCTGTTGGCCAGCCGCATCGCTGACTACGAACAGGCCCAAAAGGCCCACCAGCGGGCCGAGGAGGCCTTTAACCAGGCGCGCCAGGCCTATCACCAGGCAGAGCAGGAATACAACCAATACAAACAAATGGTGGAGGTGAACCAGCGTTGGCTCAAGAGCGCCGTCCACGGCTGGAAACAACAAAATTACACCGCCCAGCCGGCCAAGCACCTGATCGACGCCACTTGGCGGGCCGACTTCGCCCAATTGGGCCGGGAGGAAATCTGGCTGCCCCACAACCCGGAACAGGGCACTTATCTGCCTTGCAAGGTGTATGACGCGCCTCTGGACCAGGAGAGCTGGCTGGCCGCCATCATCGCCCAGTGGCAGCCCCACATCATCCAGACCGTGGGCCTGGAGGGCGGGGCCTATTTCTACTATCCCGTGCGCCAGCGTTTCAGTTTGCAGGGCGTGGGTCAATGGGTGCTGCAGACCCGGGGCGGCTCGGACCTGGCCCTGACCCGCCTTGACCCGGAAACCGCCGAGGCCATGACCCAGGTGCTGACAGCCTGCGATCAGATGATCACCGACAACCAGATGAACTTCGCCTACCTGGAAGAGTTGGGCGTGCCGGCTGAAAAAATCTGCCCCCTGTGCCCCCTGCCCGGAACCGGGGGGGTGGACGTGGCCGCCTTGAGTCAAGACAGGCTGCCCCCCTCGCAGAGGGATCGGGGCATTCTGTGGCCCAAGGCCTATGAGAGCCCCTGGTCCAAGGCCCTGCCCGTGCTGGAGGCCCTGCGCCTGGCCTGGCCGCAGATAGCACCCTGTGAGGTCCACCTGCTGGCAGCTAGCCCGGAAGTTGCCGCCTGGGTGCGCACCCTGCCCCCGGAAATGCGCCAAAGCCTGCATCTGCACGAGCGCATCGAGCGCCAAGAGGTGCTGGCTCTTATGGCCCAGGCCCGGGTGATGCTGGCTCCCTCCTTGGTGGACGGCATCCCCAACACCCTGTACGAGGCCATGGCCGCCGGCGCCTTTCCCCTGCTCTCGCCGCTGGAGACCATCCAGACCCTGGTGGCCGAGCCGGACAATGTGCTGTTGGCCCGTAACCTCCACCCCGAGGAACTGGCCGGGGCCTTGATCAAGGCCATGAGCGATGACGCCCTGGTGGACCGGGCGGCAAAGGCCAACCTTACCCTGGTCAAAGAGGTGGCCGACCGCGCCGACATCGGCCCCAGGCTAATGGCTTACTACCAGGAGCTTGCTGGGGCCAATGAGATTGGCAGTTAAAGCTGAACTCCCCGATCTGTTCTAGCAGAAAAAAAAAGAAGAAAAGCGCCGGTAAAAAATAATCACTGGCAAGCGGTGGCGTGCCAAATGAAGTGGGCCGCTACACGGCGTCACTATTTGCTGCCGCCCGAGCCAATGCTTTTCTCCGTGGCCCAGGCTGGCACCCCGCACATCGGCTCAGCCTCTCGCCCTGCCCGACCGACCCAGACACAAATCACCCCTTTATTCCCAACCTCCTCAAGGCTAAACTCCAAAAGGTCAAACTTGCTTTCAGGCCAGTGCTGTTCTGGCTTTAATCCCGTGCCAGTATTTTTTCGTAAAGCCCTATATATCCCGCTGCTTGTTTTTCCACCGCAAACCCCGCCTCCGCCCTCTGCCGCGCCCGCTGGCCCATCTGCTCGCGCAACTCAGCGTCGGCCAGAATCCGGGCCAGGGCCTGGCCCAGTGCGCGGCTGTCCTCGGCTGACACCAAAAGCCCGTTAACCCCATCCTGCACCATGTCCGGGATGCCCCCCACCTCAAAGGCAACCACCGGCGTGCCGCAGGCCAGGGCCTCCATCGCGGTCAGGCCCAAGGCCTCCTCGCGGGAGGGCGCGGCCAACAGATCGGCCGCCGCGTAAAGTCGGGCCAGGGCCTGGGGATCGGCGATGGGGCCCAGGAAGCGCAGCTTCAGGGGACTGGGCGGTGGCGGCTGGGGCTCCTGGCTGCCGAACACCCAGACCTCCACCCGCTCACCCCAGTCCTCGCCGGCCAGCGCCGGCAAGGCGGCCAGCAGGAGATCGAATCCCTTGTAGGGGTTTTTCACCGCGTCCTCGGCGCCGAACAGCACCACCAGTTTGTCTAGAGCAATGCCAAGCTCTTCCCTGGCACCGGGCTGGGGACGAAACACCGACAGGTCCACGCCGTGCCGTATGGTCTCCAGCGGAGCCGAGGCGAACAGACGGCTGCCCCCGGCGCAGCCGGCCAACCAGCGGCTGGGCGACACCAGATGCAGGTCAAGGCCCTGCCAGGCCTTCAGCTTGCGCGCGAAAACTTTGAAGGAGAGGTCGCGCTCCTTGCTGCTGCCCAACACCGGGCAGGCGCCGCAGTGGTTCTCATAGCACAGGCAACCGTGGCTGTGATGGCAGCCGCCGGTCAGCGGCCACATGTCGTGCAGGGTCCAGACCAAGGGGAGGTTGAAAGCGGCCAGTTCCTCCAGGCGCAACATGCCCCCGCCCAGCCAGTGCAGATGCACCAGGTCTGGTTTCAATTGCTTCACATGCGGCGCCACCCGGCTGGGCAGCCAATCGCTGGAAAAGGCCTCGCGCCAACGCTGAGGATAGCCCCGCCAGGGAAGGCTGTCCAAACGGGCCCGCCAGCGGGGCAGCCAGACGCCGCCCCAGGTACGCAAGGAGTCCACGCCCTGGGCCGCCTCACCTGGGCCGTCCACCAACATCAGCGAGTCCACACCAGCCTCACGCAAGGCCAGGTGCAGACGAAAAGCGGCCAGCCCGGCGCCGCCGCTGTCATAGGTTTTACTCAGGTGCAATATCCTCATGCTTTTAATTAGATACTATTTCCACTAGGATTGTGTAAAGCATTGCCCGCAACGCGCCGGCATTTGAGGCCCTTTTTATCGGCAGCAGGAAGCTTTCATGACCGACCGCCCTCTGGTCTCCATAATCACGCCCAACTACAACAAGGCTCCCTATCTGGAGGAGAGCCTGTTGAGCGTACTGGAGCAAGACTACCCCCATTTGGAATACATCCTGATCGACGGCGGCTCCACCGACGGCAGCCTGGACATCATCCGCAAATACCAGGGTCGCATCGACCGCTGGCTCAGTGAGCCTGACCAGGGACAGTCCCATGCCATCAACAAGGGATTCGCCCTGGCCCGGGGCCAGGTGGTGGCCTGGCTCAACTCCGATGATCTCTACTTTCCCGGAGCCGTATCCCGAGCCATGGCCCGCTTCGCGGCTGATCCGGAGCTGGACTTTTTATACGGCCAGGGCGTACTGCTCACCGCAACCGGTGAGTTCCTGGGCTATCTGCCCCAGATCGAGCCCTTCAACCGTCACCGCCTGCTCTCCTGCTACAACTACCTCATGCAGCCGGCCTGTTTTTTCAAAAAACAGACCCTGGACCGGCTGGGCTATTTGGACACCAGCCTGAACTACGTGATGGATTGGGAGCTGTGGTGTCGCTTTGCCGCCGCGGGCTGCAAGTTCCGCTACGAGCCGGAGTTGTTGGCCGCGGACCGGCAGTACGAGGGCACCAAAACCCGGAGCGGCGGCTGGGCCCGGCTCTTGGAGATCCGGGAGCTGTCCCAGAACTTCCGGCGCGGCCCTTGGCCTCACGGCTACTTCGCTTACGCGGCCTCGCACATGCGGGCGGAAAGACGCCGCGCGGGCAGCCTCTGGCAAAAAGCCATGTACGCGGGTGCCGAGGGGCTGTACAACGCCTTAAACTCACGCAACCTCTACTTCCAGTGGCACCGGCCGCGCTGGCTGCACGGTATATACTACGGCGCCTGGGGCCGGGGCCTCAGCCAGGCCTCGGACCGGTTGCTGGCCCCCCAGGTCCAGGTGAAGCAGCCCTTGTATCGCCGGGCTGAGAAACTGACCCTGGGCCTGCGCCGCTGGGACAAGTTGCGCGATAGCGCTGTGATCAAAGGCACCGTCAGCCTGGTGAACGGGCCGCAAGCCTCGGTGGAGTTGTCCCCGACTCGACCAGCCGCGGAACTAACCCTGCAGTTGCCGCCTCAGGTGCAGGACAGCCATCTGCTGCAAGTGGACTTTTCCTTCACGGGCCTTAACGGCAAGAGCCAGGCCGCGGCCTGGCTCAGTTCGTTTCAGATTTCATGATATCGATCTTTATTATTTATACAAATTAGTCACTATGGCTCACCTTATTTCCACGCCATCAAGCATTTTTTGTTTCTCTTTTTAAATAGACAACTTCTATCACCTTTCGCCTTTCTTTTCCTTAGTCTTTTGTCTTTGTATATGCTCGCTCCACGCCGACGGAGCTGACACCCATTTTTTCAATGGAACTCCTTCTTTTACAGCCATCATTCCATTTGGATAGTATGATTCGTTTGCCTTTTTAGTTTTCAGGGGGCCTCTATTTTTTGCCAAACCTGAAAAAATATATCTAAATAAATTTACGTGGCTAATTAATCCATCTGGTATTGTAATTCCTTTGGGGCATTTAATCGCCAATACCACACCAAACAGGTCACGGCTCAACATGTCTTCGGGAAGTTTATTTTTCTTCATGGTAGCGTGAAAGCCCTTTTCCCCTTTCCAAATATCACGATACCTCCAGGCGCCATGATCCCCGATTATTATTATTAGTGAGCCTGGATCATTTTTTTCTATTTGCCTTATAATTAACAGGATGGATTCGGTTGCCTTTTTCACGTTTTCCAAATACATATTAATCTTTTTTGATGATATTTTATCCCAACGACCTCCAAAATGCCCGGGTAGCTGGTGTTTGAAAAAAGTAAAATGCGGTACTGGACTTTTTGCTGCTATTGCTATGCGTTCCTTTAATACTTCAAGCGCCTCTTTCGGCTTAACGTCAGTTTGATTGATTGCCCCGTGGCGATGTCCTCGGAAACTACTGAACATGGATGACAACAATCTGTTCAAGCTATCTATTTGATATATCCCAAAAACGTTAAGTACCGATCTTTCGGGGTAAGCGAAGTCAACATTTTCTCCCTTTTGGTAAGAATAATTGTTGTGGGATACATATTGAATATAATAATTATGCCTTTTCAAAACATCAAGAACGCCATTATATAGTTTTCCTCCAATAATTTCCCTGAAACCGAAAGCGTCATTATTACTGATTCGCGTTGTATAAAAATGATGTTGCATGGTAAAAAGCGCTAAAAGGCTTGTTGCGGTATCAGCGTAATTGGAAAAGGCGTTATCATATACAACAAAACCCATTTTTTTTAGTTTTTTCTCGGTTTCTCTATTATCAAAATTATATATTTTGTTAAGTGTGGTCCTGTCCTGATAGGCCTCCATGACGACCAGATATATATTCGGAGTCGTTGCCAGCCTGATATTGGAATTATGCTTTTTCCCCAGGATATGCCAACCGGACTCATTATGCTTTTTAGTTATGGCGCTATAGGAATATGCCCATTGAATTGCTGACACTGAAATTAGAGCAACCAACAATAACATAAATAAGCTATAATCGTGTCTTTTCACGGTAAGCATCGCAATCAGGTTGACCGCGACGAAGGCCGCTATCAATATCGTTATGCTATTGCCGACTATGCTAAAAAATGTTATCTGAAGGAGATAGAATATCGTTAAAAATGAATAAAGTACGGCTCCAATTTTTAATGAATTTGAGGCAGGGGACAGAATAGGCAGCTTTGGGTAACTTGAATGTAGCCACTTACTCAGCTGTGATAGAACCACGTACAAAATTGCCGCTATACCTAGAGCAATTAAGGGTGTTGCGACCAGTAGGAAGATAATTTCGGGCTTGCTATAAATAAACCAATTATTGCTGGCCGCAAAAACCGCCGGATATAAGCCTGACAGGAATACTAATAATAATGGACTTGATGTTATTTTCTTGAGTGAAAACACCAAGACATCTCCCTGTAATTAGCTCCCGGTCTCTGGCTACCGGCACAAAATGTTTTTATACTTAGTGTGCTAATTTTGGGAAAATAGGACAATATCTACCCCAGCGTTTAAAAATTTGCCCTACCCACAAAGCATTCGCTGGAAGACCTGCCGGTTTTTGCCAGGGGCCAAAGCAGCCTTTTCCCATCTACGGGGATGACGCGGATTCCAGGTGGACGTGATAGCCCAAGACGATGCGCAGCACCGTGTCGCTCACCGCCGGGGCCAGGTATTCGGGCGGGGCCTGCCAGCGGGGCTTGAGGGACAAGACCGTGTTCACGCAGGAGGCCACGGTCTCCGGGTCCGCGCCGGAGAGCACGTTGGAACCGCACTCGATGGTCTCGGGCCGTTCGGTCACATCTCTGAGGGTCACGTTGGGCACCCCGAACACAGCGCATTCTTCCTGCACAGTGCCGCTGTCAGACAGCACGCAAGCCGCGTTTTTCTCCAAAGTGATGAAGTCGAACAGGCCAAAGGGCTCGGGAAAGCGCACGTCCGCGCCGGCGGCCTCCACGCCGTACTCGGCCATCTTGGCCCGGGTGCGGGGATGG
>JANQFN010000431.1 GCA_028277825.1 Desulfarculaceae bacterium | reverse complement strand
GGCTCCGGGGCATCCCTGCGCCTGCTCAAAAAGAAACAGGTGGACGTAGTCATGGCGCACGCGCCGGCAGCCGAGAAAAAGGCCGTGGCCCAGGGCTGGGCCGCTGGCCGCACCCTTATCGGCGGCAATGAGTTCTATATTGTGGGCCCCAAGCAAGACCCGGCGGGCATCGCGGGCAGCAAGTCAGCGGCCCAGGCCTACGGCCGTATCGCCCGGAACAAGGCCAACTTCATCACCCGGGCCGACAACTCCGGCACCCACAAGCGCGAGATGGCCATCTGGCGGGCCACCGGGGTGACGCCCGTTGGCTCTTGGTATATCCCCTCCCGGGACTTCATGATGGCCTCCCTGCGCCTGGCCTCCGCCAGAGGGGCCTATTTCATGACCGACTCCAGCACCTGGATCAAGGGCCGGGCCAAATATGGCCTGAAAAATCTCACCGTGCTGTACAAGGGCGACCTAGTTCTGGTAAACACCTATCACGCCCTGCGCCGGCCTGGCGGGGGCGAGCCCCGTGCCAAGCTGGCCCGGGAGTTCATCAATTTCCTGGCCTCGCCACGGGGTCAGAAGATTTTTCGCCAGTACGGAGTGAATCAATTCGGCCAGGCCCTGTACCTGCCCGCCGCCCAAACCAGAAGCGCTGGACACTGAGTCCCGCCAGCCAAGGGAAAGACACAATGAAAAAGACCGCTGTTTTTATAATCGCCCTGTTGACCCTGCTTACCTTGGCCGCTCCCGGCCAGGCCGGAGAGCGGGGCAAACTCTACGTCATCGGCCTGGGCCCGGCCGGACCGGCCACCGCCACCTTACAGGCTTTGAACACCATCGAGAAGATGGACGCCCTGGTCACTCGCGCCCGGCATTTGAAGCCCTTTGCCAAGTACATCGGCGACACCCCGGTGTGGTTCGACCATCTCTCCGGCTTGTGGGATTACCAGGGCAAGTTCTTCACCAAGCTGGGCCCCACGGACCTGAAAAAGTTCAAGGCCCACCGCGCCAAGCTGACTGCCCAGCGCCTTAAGCGCATCAACGCCTTTTTGGCCCAAGGCAGAAACCTGGGCATGCTGGAGGGGGGCAACCCCTGCGTGTTCAGCTCCAGCCACTGGTACCTCGAGCGCATGGACCCCAAGGACGTGGTGATCATCCCGGGCATGGGCAGCGCCGCCGCAGCCATGGCCGCTCTGGGCAAGAGCGCCATCCCAGCCCACGGCGAACACTTCCTGCTGCAATCAGCGCCCTTCAAGATGATTCAGGACGCATCGCGGGACAAAGGGATCTACCGGGACCTGGCCAAATACGACCCTACCATGATCTACTACATGGCTCTGAAGAACCCGGAGCCGTTTTTCGCCCGGCTGCGAGAGGCGTTTGATCCTGACACCCCTTGCGCCGTAGTTTTCTGGGCGGGCGATCCCCAAAAGCAGCGCGTCACTTACGGGACCCTGGCTGATATGCCGGCCAAGCTGGCCCCTGAGAAAGAACGCTACATGGGCATCTTATTGGTGGGCAATTTTTTGCGGGGCAAGCCCTATCTCAGCGCGGAAGACAAACCATAGCCATTTGCCAACCCATCAGGCCAATGCCTGGCCGGGCATCACCAGGGATCAAGATATATATCTGAAATATCCGGGCTAGACAGATTCGGTTCCAGTCTTTGCCGGCCACTGGAACCCGGTTGGCAGCGCCTGATAGGTCTCCAGTTCAGCGGTCAGCCTATCGTGCAACTCCTGCATCTGCTTGAGGTTGGCCCCTTTACGCGAGCCCCAGACCAGGTTCTGCAACTGTCCCGGATCGTCGCTCAGGTTGTACATCTCATACTGGAGCTTGGTGCCTTTATCAGTGAAGTACACGGCATACATCCAATCCTCAAAGCGGATGCTGCGTATCTTGCCCGGCATGGTCTCGTAGAAGTTCTTCTTGCCCAGGAACTTTTCAAAGAAGTACTCCACATCCTCAGTGAAGAACATGATGTTGTCGCGCACGCTGGCATTAGGGTCTTGCATGATGGGCAGCAGAGACTGGCCACAGATGCCCATGCGCTTGAGTTCCTCTGGGGAGGCGGCGCCGGTTATCTCCGCCACGGTGGGGACCAGATCGATCAGACTGGCAAAGGATGACGTGGTGGTTCCCTTGGGGAAGAGCCTGGGGTTGGAGATGATCAGGGGGACGTTGATCGACTCCTGGTAGCTGTTCACGCTTTTCTGCTGCATTCCGTGGGAGAAGCCCTGCTCACCGTGGTCGGCGAAACGGAAGATGATAGTGTCCTCAGTGAGCCCCTTTTCCTCCAGCTTGTCCAGCACGGCGGCAATATGCCTGTCCACCACGCTGTGCAGATGTGCGTAGAAGCGGCAGTATTCGATGCGGTCCTGGTCGTTGGAGCAGGGGAATGCCTTGTCGCAGAGCTTCTGGATCCAGGTCTGGCCAACGGGCTTCTCTCTGAGGTCGTCTTTATAGTTGGAAGGCAGTCCGATCTCGGTGAGCTTCTTGTAATCCGCCTCGTTGTATCCCCACTGGTTCTGGTCGGGCCAAATGGAGATGTCATGCGGGTTGCCAAATGAGCACACCATGAGGAAAGGCTTGTCCGCGTTGGGGTCATAGTTGTCCAGATATTCGAAAATCGTCTCGCCCTTTCCCACGGCGGGCGTCATGCGGTTGAATGTATCCGGCACACCGCTGACATAGCGGGCATCGTTGTTGGGCCAGCCCCCGGCTATCCAGACACTGGCGCCTGCGTCTATGGCGTCGTCGGGCGGGTTCCAGCGGTTGGCGCGGTAGTGGTCGGCGGCCCACTTGATGTCATAACTGGTGAAATTGTCCGTGGACGGGTTGCTCCGGGGCGTGAACAGGTGCATCTTGCCCTTGTAGGCAACCTCGTAGCCGGCCTGCTCAGCCAGCTTGAAAATGTTGGTGATATCTGTGCGCAGGATAGGATTAGGCGGGGTGTCCGTGACGCCGTTCACACTGGGGTAGACGCCGGTCAGGAAACTGGCCCGGCTGGGCGCGCAGGCGGATGCGGCCGTGAAGTTGTTGGTGAAGGTCACGCCATGGTTTTGCAGGCGGGCCATGGTGGGCATGTGTTCCTCGAGCCACCCGTCCGGCCAGTGCTGGGCCTGCCGCTGCTGGTCCGTGATGATCAACACGATGTTGGGGCGCTTGTTCCTCCCTGCAACACGTTTGGCCGCGTTGCCGGCCGTGGCGCTGCCCAGTACACCAGACGCCGCCACCCCACCCATGACCGCAAGGCCTTTCTTCAGGAATTCCCGCCGTGTGTCATCTTGCATTGCACCGCTCCTTTGTAGAAAGCTGCCGGTTTTCACCGCCGCTGATAGCCCGAATCTGGGCAAGCAGATTCATGGCCTCTTTAAAAGGCATCCTGCATGGCGCCGCCGAAAATCAATGCCGTCTCAGGATTCTCCATTTCTGGAATACCACTTGTAACCCCAAAACCCTTTTTTCCTGAAATACTCCAGGCCGTCATGTTCAGGCAGGCAGCACCGTTTCCCATCTGGCACGAGTCGACGCCGTGACTTCGGCGAGATCGTAGGCAGGCCCCCCGTTTTGGCTTGCTCAATCTGAGCTTGGGGTGTCATTTGATTCCCAATATATCATTGATCGGTTGTGTCTTTTCCACCTTTCCGCCAGGTCGCGAAACCTATCGTCACAATATTCAA
>JANQFN010000388.1 GCA_028277825.1 Desulfarculaceae bacterium | reverse complement strand
GGACGATGTCCTGGATCCACGCCTCCGGGAGGAGAAGTAGACCGTGGCACTGCTCAGCGTGGAAAACCTCTCCATCGGCTACAGCACCAAGGCCGGTCTATTGAAGGCGGTGGAAGGGGTAAACTTCAGCCTGGAGGCGGGCCAGTCCCTGGGCCTGGTGGGCGAGTCTGGCTGCGGCAAGACCACCATCGGCATGGCCCTGATGGGGCTCTTGCCCCCCAACGGAGAGGTCACTAACGGCCGCATCGTCCTGGAGGACATGGAGTTGACCTCCCTGCCCGAGGAGGAGCTCAGGGAGGTGCGCTGGAAGGAAGTGGCCATGATCTTCCAGGCGGCCATGAACGCGCTCAACCCGGTGCAGCGGGTGAGCAAGCAGATGCTGGAGGCGATCCTCACCCACCGGCAAGACCTGGAGGAGGCCGAGGCCTTAAAGCAAGTGGAGGACCTGTTCAAGCTGGTGGGGCTGCCCATCGAGCGGCTGCATGATTTTCCCCACCAGTATTCCGGCGGCATGAAGCAGCGGGCCATCATCGCCATGGCCCTGGCCCTAAACCCCAAGCTGATCATCGCCGACGAGCCCACCACCGCCCTGGACGTGGTGGTGCAAGACCAGATCCTCAAGGAGACCAAGGCCCTGCAGGACGAGTTCAACATCGGCATGATCTTCATCTCCCACGACATTTCCATAGTGGCCGAGGTCTGCGAAAATATCGGGGTGATGTACGCCGGCCAGTTGGTGGAAAGCGGCAGCACCGACCAGGTGTTCTACTCCTCGCGGCATCCCTACACCCAGGCCCTGGTCAGCTCCTTCCCCACCCTCACCGGCGAGAAGAAGAAACTGGCCCCCATACCCGGCGAGCCGCCCAATTTGATCGGCACCATCCCCGGCTGCCGCTTCTGCGACCGCTGCCCCCGCTCCGAGTCTTTCTGCAAGCTGGAGCCGCCCAAGTGGCAGGAGGTGGAGCCGGGGCACCACGTATTATGCGACCATTGCTGAGGAAGCCCAGATGCCCCAAGCCGCGCCCATAAGTGTAGATCAGCCCATCCTGGAGATGGACGGGGTCACCCGCATCTACCACACCAAGGGCAACATCTTCGGCCGGGGGGCCCGCCAGGTGGTGGCTCTGAACCAGGTATCACTGAGCGTGGGCCGCGGCGAGGTGTTCGGCCTGGTGGGCGAGAGCGGCTCGGGCAAGACCACCGCCGGCCGCTTGATCGTGCACCTGGAACGCCCCGACCAGGGCGCCATCCGCCTGGAAGGCGGCGACATCACCGGTCTGGCCGGCCAGGCCCTGCAGGACTACCGCCGCCGAGTGCAGATGGTGTTCCAGGACCCTTATCAGTCCCTTAACCCGCAGGTGTCGATTCTGGACAGCGTGGCCGAGCCCCTGGTGACCCACAAGATCGGCGAGGCCCGCCAGCATCTGGACAAGGTGGTGGCGGTGTTGGACACGGTGGGGCTCTCGCCGGCCGAGGACTTCATCTACCGCTTCCCCCACCAGCTCTCCGGCGGCCAGCGCCAGCGGGTGGCCATCGCCCGGGCGGTGATCCTGGAGCCGGACCTTTTGGTGGCTGATGAACCCACCTCCATGCTGGACGCCTCCTATTCGGCCCAAATCTTCGACATCCTCCTGGGGGTGCGCGATCAGATGGACGCCACCATCATCTTCATCACCCATTCCCTGGCCGCGGCCCGCTATCTCTGCGACCGCATCGCGGTGATCTATCACGGCAACCTCATGGAGCTGGGACCGGCCGGGCAGGTGATCAACGCGCCCAAGCACCCCTACACCCAGGCCCTGATCGACGCCACCCCCAAGTTCGGCCGTTGCGAAGAGGTGCCCACCTACGGCACCCTTTTGGCCCACGAACGCGACGCGGAGGAGACCTCGGGCTGCCCCTTCTTCCCCCGCTGCCAGAGGGCCCAGCCGGAGCTGTGCGGCACCACCTACCCGAATTGGCACCCGGCGGGTCCCGACCAGGTGGCGCTGTGCCATTTCGCCACGGAGGCGTCTGCCCCGCCGCCCGAAGCCG
>JANQFN010000322.1 GCA_028277825.1 Desulfarculaceae bacterium | reverse complement strand
AGCGTAGATCATCTCCACGCTGGGATGCTTTTCGCTCGCCGCTAGTATTTTGAGCACGGCCAGGCGCTGGGGCGTGATCCGGTGCCCGCTGTCGCGCAGAACCGTGAGCATCTGCTCCAGGCGTTGGTTGGCATCAGCCAAGACGTTAAGGCTCCAGGTGAGGGCGTGAAAAAAGAAAACCAATTAACGATAGTATGAACTAACTAATAATTATTATCCACAAAAAATGAGCCAGGCGATCGGCTTGGTTCTGAAACGGGGCTTGGCCGGCAACTGTGCCCGGCCTGAAAAGAATATATTGTGTCAATTGAAATAATTGCACACCACATGTTGTGTTCAAGCTTGACATGCAAGCTGGTTATTAATATTCTCCCTGGAGCCGAACCCGCACCAGGAGCCTTAGCCATCCAGGGCAACAACTCCACATGATGCGAGTCGCCAGCAACCGGCTGAACTCCCAGCGCCCCGGTAAAAGAATCCGGATGGTGTTGACCGTGCTGCTTCTGGCCGGTTTGGCCTTGCGCCTGGTCTTTGCTTTCATCAGCCTGGAAAATTTTCCGCTGTCCACCGACGAGAGCCTGTTGGCCTTGCAGGCTAAGCAGATCGCCAGGGGCGAGCGTCCCCTTTTGGTCTTGGCCCAGCCCTACCAGTTCCCCTTGGGCGCCTATCTGCAGTCGGTCTTGGTGGAGCAGATGCCGCGCAGCGCCTGGGGGGCCCGCAGCTATGCCCTAGGCCTGGGCCTGCTTTGTTTCCTAGGCCTGTGGCTTTTGCTGCGCAGGATGTTACCTCCGGCCAAGTCCTGGCCGGGGCTGTTGCTGGTGGCCTTCCCCTCGGCCTATTTATTGCTATACCAGGCGGCGTACGCGGTGCCGCAATATGACACCATGCTGGCCCTGTGGCTGCTGGCGGCCTGGGCCACCTTTTTGATGAAGGGCCGTTCAAGCGCCGTGGGTATGGGGCTGGCCCTGCTGGTGGGCCTGGCCAGCGGGCTGGCCATCAGCGGGCACATGCTGGCCCTGTCCCTGCTGGCCCCCATGGTCCTGGCCGCCTGCCTGCAGGGCGGCTGGCGGCGGGCGCCGTTTTATAGCGCCGCCCTGATCCTGGGGCTGGGCCTGGGATTGTTGCCCTTGCTCTTGGTGAACTGGTTTGTGCCCGAGGCGGCGGGCATGGTGTCGGGCCGGCGCTCGCTGGCCGATGCCTTCAGCCTGCATCAGTTGCTGGTGATGAAGCACGCCATGGCCGGGGTGCTGGGGGCCTTTCCGCACACCTTCCCCGATTTCCACGAATCGGTATCCCTGGGCAGGTGGGCAGGCGGCATCTTTTTCTGGGGATACTTGGGGCTCTTGCTGGCCGCGGGAGCCGTGAGCCTTTGGGGTCTGTTGAGCAAGGGGCCAGAGCAAAAGCCCGCCAGCGGCATATACTCCGCCGTGTTCGCAGCTGCCCCCTGGCTGGGCATGCTCTTCTTCCTGCTCAGCAACCGCTCCGATTCCGGCCAGTACCGCTATCTGATCGCGTTGGCCTGGTGCCTGCCTTTTTTGGTGGCGCAGGTGCACGCCGCCCTGGGCCGGCGGCTGCGGCCCGCCATGGGGGCGCTGGCCGTGCTCCTGGCTGCCTTCAACTTGGCCACCGCCCTTTTGTTGATGTCGGTGTGGACCAAACCGGATTTCGCTGAAAAGCATGCCAGCATGCCCGACCCCGCGCCAGCCATGGCCTACCTCAAGCAGGAGGGCATAGATCACTGCATGGCCTCCTACTGGACGGCCTACCGCATCAGCTTTATGAGCGATGAAAAGCTGCTCTGCAGCCAACCGGTTAACGAGCGCTTCAGCCACTGGCCAGCGCCCTATAAAGACGAGGTGTTGGCCGCCCCCCGCGCGGCCTATGTGCTGACCAAGCCGGATTCGACAGACACCGCCCGGTTGGAAGGCTACTTAAGGCAATGCGGCATCACCAGCAAAAAGACCCGGGCCGGCCGCTACACGGTGTACCAGGATTTTGCCCTCAAAGAGTATCCCTGGGAGCGGCTGCTGCCCCGTTCGCAGGTCAGCTTCGAAGTCAGTCATAATCCGCAGATGGCTCCCCGCTTGGGGGATGGGGTGCACACCAGCAAATGGCATTCCGATCAGGGCCAGGAAAAGGGTATGTGGCTGGAGGTCCGGCTGAAAGAACCGGCGGCGCTGAGCCGGGTGACCCTGTTCTATCACAACTACTCCCATGACCAGGCCAAGGTGCTGGCTGTGAGCTATTTGGCGGACGGCCAGTGGCACACCATCCAGGCGGCCTGGCCCGCTGGCCTGGACAAGTGCGTGATGGCCAACCAACTGCCGGTGTTCGGCGAACTGGCCCAGAGTTTGCGTTTCGCGCCCGTAAAGACCCAGGCCCTGCGCCTGGAGATCGCTGAGCCCCACCCGGGCCGGTTGTGGACCGTGGCCGAGGTGGAGGTGTTCTGCGACCAGCGCCAGGGCTGCCCGCCAAAGCCAGCGGCAAACAAACCCAAATAATATTTAAAATTAAATAATTACCCCTCTTAGGTAACATGAGGCCTCAGGCCGGACATTTGCGGGCCAATGCAGTGCCTTCAAAAAAATGACTCATTCCTATTAGGTAATTATCATTATATGATAAACTATTTTCATAATGTGGTAATTTTCTATTGATTTTCTTTAACGGGGATTGCTAATGAACAAAGGGAACTCAACACGAGAGGCAGGCCGTTTGGCCCAAAGCGCACCCAGATTGGAGCGGTCGAACCGACCGTCTCCCCCGCCCAAGGGCGCCCAGAGCATCCACCGGGCCCTGGCCCTATTGCGCCAGGTGGCCAAATACAACCAGCAGGGGGCCAACCTGTCCAAGCTGGCGCGCAAGGCGGATCTGCACGTGGCCACCGCCCACCGCATTCTCTCGGTCTTGGTCAGCGAGGGGCTGGTCACCCACGACCCGGTTACCAAGCTCTATCACTTGGGCCTGGAGTTGTATCACTTGGGACACGCCGCCCGGCAATACACGGTGCGCGACACCTTCCGCGGGGCCATCGAGCGCATCGCCAACCTGACCCATGACACCGTGTTTCTTTTGATCCGCTCGGGCAATGACGCCTTGTGCATCGACACCGTGCAGGGCGAGTATCCGGTGCGCACCATCGTGGTGGACGTGGGCGCCCGCCGGCCCCTGGGCATCGGCGCGGGCAGCCTGTCTCTGATCGCCTTTTTGCCTGAGGAGCAATTCGAGGAGGTGGTGACCGTCAACGCGCCGCGCTATCCGCGCTACAAAAACCTCACCGCGGATGAAATCCGGGCCATGGCCGCCGAAGGGCGCCAGGCGGGCTACGTGCTCTCCGACGGCCTGTTCCACGAAGACGCGGTGTCAGTGGGGGTGCCCATCTTTGACTTTGAGGGGAACATCACCGCCGCCATCACCGTATCGGCCATCCGCTCGCGCATGGGGCCCCGGCGGCGGGCGGAGATCGCCGAGTTGGTCAGGGAAGTAACCCGCTCCGAGGGCTTGAGTCCCTAGGGGTTCGGGACTGGAAATAGGAGCGCCGGTGGAGGGGGCCGGCGCAAAGCAAGCGATTCCAAACTTATGGGGAGAGATGTCTCCAGACGAACAAGGAGGGGAGTAATGAGAACTAAGGTATTGGCCCTGATGCTGGCCCTGGCCCTAGTGGCCGGTCTGGCCGGCGGCGCCCTGGCCGCGGACTATCCCAAGAAACCGGTTAAACTGATCGTGAACTTCTCGGCCGGCGGCACCACCGACACCGCCGCCCGCCTGATGTCCACCGCGGCGGTGCCGGTGTTGCAGCAGGCCCTGGTCATCATGAACAAGCCCGGCGCCGGCGGCACCCTGGGGGTGAGCCACGTGGCCCGGGCCAAGGGCAACGGCTACACCATCGGCACCTGCAACATGCCGGCCATCGCCATCATCCCCCAGATCCGCAAGGTGCCCTACAAGCCCTTCAAGGACCTGGTGCAGGTCTGCGCGGTGATGCCCTATGAGTACGCCATCATGGTGCGCGGCGATTCCCCCTGGAAGACCTGGGAGGAGTTGGTGGCCTACATCAAAAAGAACCCGGGCAAGGTGACCTACGGCAGCGTGGGCACCGGCACCACCAACCATCTGGTCACCGCCCGCATCGGCAAGGAACTGGGCTTCAACTGGAAGCACGTGCCCTTCCAGGGCGGGGTCAAGGCCACCGCGGCCCTGTTGGGCGGCCACGTGGACGTGATCAACAATACCACCGCCTCGGTGGCTTCCTCCATCAAGGCCGGCAAGATCCGGGTGCTGTTGGTCACCAGCGAATATCCCCTGAAGCTGGCCCCGGGCGTGCCCACAATGAAGCAAAAGGGCTTCAAGTTCAGCCAGATTTCCTACATGTCCATCGTGGCGCCGGCGGGCACCCCCCAGGTGGCTCTGGACAAGCTGGAAGCGGCCTTCAAGGCGGCAACGGCTGACAAGGGCGTGCTCAAGTCCTGCGGCAAGCTGGACCTGCATCCCAAGTTCATGCCCGGCAAAGAGTACCAGGCGCTTTTAAAAAAGCTTTCCGCCGAGTGGGGCGCCCTGCTGCCCGAGTTGGGCGTGAAGGTCAAGAAGTAAAACTCCCTCAAGCGGTGGGGGAGGCGGCTGGCGGAAGCCGCCTTCCCCGCCAAAACATTTTTTTGAGGTGGCGGGATATCCATGATCTTAAAATCCAAGGATTTCAAGCTGGGCGCCGGCTTGAGCGCCTTTTGTCTGTTTCTGTTGCTCTTCCTGATACCCAACCAGGTGGGGCCGCTCACCGAGGCGGACGCCATGATGCCGGTGCTGATCACCTGCTTCATTCTCTTGTTGGCCGTACTGTTGATGGCCCAAGCCTGGCGCGGCCGCACCCAGGAAAAACCGGCGGAGGAAGCAGTGCCCGCTGAGCACCGCTCCTCGCCGCTGACCCTGGCGGTGGTGGTGGGGATCATGGCCGCCTACGCCTGGCTCCTGGAGTTGACCGGTTTCGTGCTTACCTCGCTGGTGGCCATGGTGATTTTGTTCCTGATCTTCGGGGTGCGCAACTGGCTGACCATCGGGGCCATCACCGTGGCCACCCTGGGCGGGCTCTATTTGTGCTTTGAAACCCTGTTGGGGGCGCCTTTGCCGGTGGGCACCTTCATCGAAAACCTGATGGAGTAGGGGGAGGCCAATGCTGGAAACCCTAGGCGCGGCCGCCTCCCAGGCCCTGACCATCGCCAATTTCTTCGGAGCGGCCCTGGGCATCTTTTTGGGCTCGCTGTTGGGGGCCATTCCCGGCCTCAACGGCACCATGGCCATCGCCCTGTTGATCCCGGTGACCTACACCTGGTCGCCGTTGTTCGCCATCGCCATGCTCATCGGCTGCTGGAAGGGCAGCGTGTACGGCGGCTCCATCTCGGCCATCTTGCTCAACGCCCCGGGTACTCCGGAGGCGGCGGCCACCGCCCTGGACGGCTATCCCTTGACCAGACAGGGCAAGGCGGGCAAGGCCCTGAAGATGGCTTTGTACGCCTCGGTGATCGCCGCCATCTTCAGCGACTCGCTGTTGATGGTGGCCGCCCCGCCCATCGCCGCCCTGGCCCTGATGTTCGGGCCGGCCGAGCTGGCCATGCTGATCCTCTTCGCCCTGGTGGTGGTGGCCGGCACCGGTGCCAAGAGCCAGATCAAGGGGCTCATCTCCACCGCCATGGGGGTGCTCTTGGCCACCGTGGGCCTGGACCCCATCACCACCCAGCAACGCTTCACCTTCGGCTCCATCGACCTGGATGCCGGCATCGGCCTTCTGGCCATGCTCATTGGGCTCTTGGTGATGAGCGAGGTGCTGATCCAGATGGAGGAGGGCTGGAAGGAGGCCCACACCGAGGTGGTGGCCCAGTCCAAGGAACCGGGCGCCAACCGGGTGAGCTGGAAGGAACTCAAGGGCAGCCTGAGCATCATCTTCCGCTCCAGCCTTTTGGGCTCTTTCTGCGGGGCGCTGCCCGGGGTGGGCAGCATCACCGCCGCCTTCATGGGTTATGACCAGGCCCGGCGCTTGAGCAAACACCCCGAGCGATTCGGCAAGGGCGAGATCAAGGGGGTGGCTGCACCCGAGGCGGCCAACAACGCGGTCTGCGGGGCCGGGCTGATCCCCCTGGTGACCCTGGGCATCCCCGGCGCCCTGTCGGCGGCGGTGATCATGGGGGCCTTCATGATCCACGGCCTGGCCCCGGGGCCCATGCTGATGATGGAGCATCCGGAGACCATCTACGGCCTGTTCATGCTCCTGATCCTGTCGGACTTTTTCATGCTGATCATCCCGCTGCCCCTGATGAAGCTGGGCCAGTGGGTGGTGTCCGTACCCCGGGCCTATTTGTTCCCGGTGATTTTGGTGTTGTGCGTGATCGGCGCCTACGGCACCCACCAGAACCTGTTCGACGTCAAGGTGATGGTGTTTTTCGGGGTGCTGGGCTACTTTTTGAAAAAGTGGGGCCTGAGCCCGGCGGCCCTGCTGATCGCCTTCATCCTGGGCCCCATGGCCGAGGTGTATCTGCGCCAGGCCCTGAAGATATCCGGCGGCGACCCGGCCATCTTCGTGACTAAACCTTTGGCCCTTTTGTTCCTGGTGTTGACCGTGGCCATGATCGTCTGGACCGGCTGGCGGCACCACCGGGGCAAGGGCTCCCTGGACCACCATTGATCCGCCCCTATAGGGAGAAAATATTGCAATGTATTACGTGAAAGAAACCGACCTGGTGATCATCGGCGCGGGCGCCGCCGGCACCATGGCCGCCATATACGCCCACCGCCAGGACCCCAAACAGCGAGTGGTGGTGCTGGACAAGTCCAAGATGGAGACTTCGGGCGCTGCCGGCCGGGGCATGGACGCGCTCAACACCATGGCGGTGCCCCCCAAGAGCCAGCCCGAGGACGTGGTGGAGATGCTCACCAAGATCACCGAGGGCGTCCTGGACCAGCGGGTGGCTTATGTCTTTGGCCAGCGCTGCATGCAGGTGATCAAGGACCTGGAAGAGTTTATGGGCCGGGGGCCCGGCGATTTGTTCCCAGTGGATGAGAACGGCGACTACCAGATGTTCTATTTGCACCCGGTGAACAAGCCCTTGCTGCTGCCCATGGACGGCGAGGAAATGAAGCGGGCCCTGGCCAAGCAGGTGCGCCTCACCGGTGCCCAGGTGTATGATCGCACGCCGGTGATCAAGATCGTGGCTTCTGAGGGCCGCGTGGCCGGGGTGCTGGCCTACAACATACGCAACGGCGACTACTTCTACTTCAAGACCAAGGCGGTGTGTTTGACCACCGGAGCCGCCGGGCGCATGGGCCTGGCCAGCTCGGGCTATCTGGCCGGCACCTACGAGTTCCCCGGCTGCACCGGCGACGGCTACGCCATGGCCTATGAGGCCGGGGCCGAGCTGGTGAACATGGAGTGCTTCCAGGCCAACACCCTGCTCAAGGACCACCAGGGTCCCTCCTGCGGCTACGTGGCCGCCCCCCGGGGTGCCTACACGGTCAACCCCTGGGGCGAAAAAACCTGGAGCCACGGTTATTCCTCGGGCGACAGCAAGATGGGGGTGTGGAAACGCTACGCCCAGGGGCGGGGACCCTTGTATCTGAAGATGGATCATTTGCCCGAGGAGATGATCCAGATCATTGAAAAGATCCAGTGGGGCAACGAGCGCACCAGCCGGGGCATGTTCCACCAAAACCGCGGCCAGAACTACCGCGACGGCAACGTGGTGGAGCTGGGCTTTGCCGAGGAGATCGGGGTCTGCGGCGGGCACTCCAGCTCCGGGGTGCTCTCCGACAGCAAGGGCGCTAGCAACGTGGGCGGCCTCTACGTGGCCGGCGACGTGGACGGCGGCCTGCCCCAGTCCTATCTGGGCGGGGCCCTGGCCATGGGCGGCATCATCGGCGAGGAGGCGGCCAAATACGCCGGCGGCAACAAATACGCACCCCAGCCCCGGGCCCTCAAGGCCTGGTTAAGAAAGGCCGCCGACGCCTTTGAGGCCCCGCTCAGGCGGGACAAGGGCCTGCCCACCAACCTGGTGGAGTACAAGGCGCGCACCCGGGTGCAGTATTATCTCAAGCCGCCCAAAAACCCGGCCTTCATGGAGCAGGCGGCTTGGTGGATGCAGCGCATCCGCCAAGAGGACCTGCCCCAGATCAAGGCCCATGACTTCCACGACCTGCTGAAGGTGCGCGAGATTGAAAGCATCCTCACCGTGGGCGAAATGATGGCCCGGGCCAGCCTGTACCGCGATGAGAGCCGCTGGGGCTATCAGCACTGGCGGGTGGATATGCCCTACAAAAAGCCCAAGTGGGAGCGGGCCTGGGCGGTGGTCAAAAAGGGCGAGCAAGGCATGGAGGTGCACCGGCGCAAGGCGCCCAAGCACAAGTGGGACTTCCCCGACGCCATGGAATACGCTTATCCCGACCTGGAGTTCGACGTGGGTACCCCCTTTAAGAAAGGGCGCAACTGGAAGAACCCCAAGCGCGACCCCTGGATGAAGAAACACCTGGACGACCAGGGCATGGCCACGCCGCGCCGCTTTTTAGGGGAGGAATAACCATGGATCATTTAAACGGCGGCCCCATCAGCGAAGACGCCTTCCAGTGGCTGGAGTTTAACCCCAAGCGCTGCAACCGCTGCGGCGACTGCATCGACATGTGCCCCATGGACGTGCTCTACTTCGGCTCGCATGGTTTTCCCTACATGCGTTACCGGGACGACTGCTGGTACTACGACATCTGCGTGTTCGTCTGTCCCCGGCAGGCGGTGACCATGACGGACTTGCCTTACCTGATCCGTTAAACGCCCAAGACACGGGCTGGACGCCAGGGGGGCAGGGGGCTATTGTAGGCGGGAGCAGGGACGTTTTACCCAACCGCCGGCAAGGGGAGCCCCATGCCCTTTGAAATAGCCGCCCCCCTCATCCTGGGATTGGCCGCCTTCACCTTTTCCTTTGCCGGCTTCGGCTTCCCCTGGGTGGCGCTGCCCCTGTTGTCCTTGGTGATTCCCGTAAAAGACGCGGTGGTGTTCCACTACCCGATCATGCTGGCCGTGGTGGCCTATCATGCCTGGCGCTTTCGGGCGCATTTGTCCTGGCGGCGGCACTGGCCCATGTTGGCCGGGGCCGCCGTGGGCATGCCCCTGGGCGTGTGGGTGCTGTTGAATCTTCCCGAGACCGGCCTGAAAAAGGGCTTGGCCATCTTCATTGTGCTGTCGGTGATCGCCCTTAGCCTGGATTGGGGCCGCCGCCTGGCCGGGCGCCTCACCGGCTCGGTCTGGGGGGCGGGGATCACCGGCCTGATCAGCGGCTGGATGCAGGGGGCCTATGCCATCGGCGGGCCGCCGGCGGTGCTCTACATGGTGGCCAAGGCCGAGAAGCCCGAGGAGATGAAGGGATTTTTGGGGGCCTACTTCTGCTTCATAGGCGTGGTGGTGGGGGCCCTGTTGGCCATGGGCGGCCTGTTCACTTGGCACTGGTTAAAAATGTCGGTCTATTACTCACCAGCGGTGGTGGTGGGCATGCTCCTGGGGGCCTGGGCCTTCAGGCGGGCCAGCAGCCTGTGGTTCAAGCGGATGGTGTTTTGCCTCTTGTTGGCGGCGGCAGTGCTCTTGTGGACAGGGGCCTAACCACTCCTTGCCGGTTGTTGGCCAGGAAAAGACAAGAAGAAGTTGGTAAGGAATAAATAATGGAAGTGTTGGCGTGTAAAGGCCGGCACGCTACCGTGAACTGGGGCCGTAACCGCCAGCCAACGCCGGTTACCGAAAAGCTTTAGAGCAAGAAAAGAGTTGGTAAGGGAAAAGGTATCCAAAGGGCGTGGCCTGCCGGTCAGGTGGCGCGCTGCACCATGTGGTTCCCAAGCCGCCGGTCGGAAGAAGCCGGTACCGGCAAACCGGTGCCAGACTTTTCCAGGTTGTTAGCCTCTCACCTTGAGCGGGCGCTGGGATCGACTGCTTGCCCGGCTTGGAAGCACCAGGCCTTTATTAATAACCTCTTTGTAAACCGTCGCCAGAAGCGCGGCCGCGCCGGGATCAGCCCTCGAAGGTATTGATGGTCATCACCGGCATGGGCGCCGACTTGATCACCGCTTCGGCCACGCTGCCGAACAGGGCGTGGTTTAAGCCGGTGCGGCCGTGGGTGCCCATGATGATCAGATCGATGCCCTTGTCTTTGGCGTAGGCGATTATCTCCTCAGCCGGCTTGCCCACCTGCACCGAGGTGTTCACCCCGGAGGCTCCAGCGAAGTTCTCCTGTACGAACTGGGCCATGTGCTCCTGGGCCTTATCCAGGATCTGGGCCCTGAGCGCGTCCATATCCAGGCTGGGGGTGTAATAGGTGTAATAGCCCGCGTGCCCCTCTAGGGAGGGCACCACGAACAACAGGTGCAAATCGGCCCCGTGCTTTTCCAACATGGTTTGTACATAGGGCACGAGCTTGCCGCTCACGTCGTCCAGATCCACCGGTGCCAGGATATTCTTAAACTCAGCCATCACACGCCTCCAGAAATCATAATTAAGCCCTTTTCTTTTTTTATGCCTATCATGGCCGCCAGCGCAACTCAAGCCACGGTTTCGGCCAGGGCTTGGGGCAATTCATCGTAGCTCTCCAGAAAGCTGTACACCCCGCCGCTGGCCCGGGCCAGGTCCTTGCACAGGTCAATGCTATTCTGGCTGCCCCCGCCCACGCCCACCTGCAATACGTTGAGTTGGTCGAACTCGCCGCCCACTTTAAGGGCGTCGCCGCCGGCGGTGTTCCAGCCGTCGGTGATGAGCATGCCGATCCTGCGACCCGGGGCGCCGTCCCGGCCGGCGCGCTCCAGTTGTCTCAGCCCCTCGCCCAGGGCCGAGGCCAGATCGGTGACGCCGCCCACCGGCAGGTTCAAAAACTCCCGGATTATCTCGGTGGTCTCCCCTGGCGCCTCCAGGGCCTTGATCACTTGGGGGGTCTCGCTGAACACCACCAAGGCGAAATAGCCCCGCGCGTATTTATTCATGAGCACCGCGGCGCAGATGGCGGTGAGCACGATTTTCTCGCGGCTCATGGAGCCGCTGATGTCCATCATCACCGCCACGGCGTCCTTTTTAGTCAGCCGCTCCAGGCAGACCAGGTCTTGATACTCCAACACCCTCTTGCCCGCCAGGTTGTCCAAGGTGGCCTCCAAGTCCAGTTCCTCGGCAGCCGGGGTGTAGGGGCATTGCCTGGTGTAGGTCTTGCGGCTGGACCGGGCGGTGATGCGCAGGCTCAAGTCCCGCACGATCTCCACCATCAGGTCTTCCACCGCCCTCCGGGCCCGCTCGGAAAGATCCCTAGTCCCCAGCAGGCCGTACATCTTGATCACCCGCCACTTGAGGTTCTCGGCCCGGGCCTTGCCCATCAGGTCGATCAGTTCTGCTTCGCTTTGGGCCTTCAAAGAGGCGGGATCGGCCAGGGCTTGGTCCATGGCCTGGGCGATGTCGCCCTGGTCCAGGTCAAAGGCAGGCTCCTCGCCTTGGCTCAGGGCCAGGGACGGGACACTATGGCTGGCTCTTTTTTTTTTGGTCGGGTCCCGGGTTGGGTGGCCTCGCCCGGACCGTTTAAGGATTGGGCAACGATCTGTTTTATGATCCGGGGCAGGCTGGTCTCGGCCCGGCCCAACAGGGCCACCTTGGTGTAAAGGGCCGACACCGCCAGCTCGGACAGGGCCGCGGGCTGCCAGGCGCCGCCGCTGCCCTGCACCATGTCTACCAGGTCGATGGCCCCCCGGATGGAGGCCCCGTGGCGCAGGTCCGGGTGCTTTCGGGTGGCGCGGATGATCTCAACCGCCAGGCCCAGGAGTTCGGTGTCCTCGCAGCCGGTCTGTTGGCTGAGGATCTGCATCTCCTCCCCGGCGCTCTGATAGTCCAGGCCGATCCAAAAGAATCGGTCCCGGAGGGCCTCACTGAGGCGGGAGGTGCCCACGAACTCCTCGGGGTTCTGGGTGGCGATGATCAAAAAGTTCTCGCCGGCCCGCACCGGCCCCAGCTTGGGCAGGTGAATCACCCTTTCGTCCATGGCCGGCAGCAGCACGTTTTGGGTGCCCTCGGGGATGCGGTTGAGTTCGTTGATGAACAAAACGCTGTCGCCCGCCATGGCCTGGGTCAAGGGTCCTGACATGAAGCTGTCCCAAGAGTAGCCCTGCTCCATCACCAGGGGCGGATCGAACCAGCCGGCCAGCTTTTGCTCGGAATAGCGCTCATCGCCGTCCACCCGGTAATTGCCGCTGCCCAGGTAATCCACCACCGCAGCGGCCAGGGCGGTCTTGCCTATGCCCACCGGCCCTTCCAAAAGGACGTGCTTGTTGGCCTTGACCGCGCCCAACAGGCGCTCAATTTCCGCCTGGCGGCCCACGATTCGGTAGAGCTTCTGGAACTCCTCGATGCCGGCTGAATGAGACACTACTTTCCCGCTCCCTTTTGGTCCAGATTGTGGACCCAAAAAGGCTGAACCAATCCTTCCCGGCGCCGCGGGCGCCAGGCAGGGGATCTCGGACATCAGCGGCCCCCCGGGTTGGAGGCTTTGGGCCGGTTACGTCTTTCCGGTCCTGTGGGGCGCCGCCTTGCCCAATAAATTGCCGCCGGCCTGCACGGTAGCTGCCGGGGAGGAGGCCCACCCGGCCAGAAGCGGCCCTGCCTCCCCGGCCAACCGTGACTTCGCAGGGTAGCCCTGGGGCCGCCCCGTTAAGCCGGAATAACTTGGTTTTTCACGGGCGGGCTCAACCCTCCACCGAGGTGAATCCCTCCCGGATGGCAAACTTGATCAATTGGGCGACGCTCTTGGCGTCGAGTTTTTCCATGATTTGACGGCGGTGGGTTTCCACCGTCTTAACGCTGATATGCAGCCGGGAGGCGATATCCTTGGTGCTGACGCCCTCGGCTATGAGCTGCAGGACTTCGGTCTCCCGGGCGGTGAGCACCGAGGAATCCGAGGAATCGAACTGATTGAGATAGCGGACATAGTCATCCAGGACCAAATCCACGATGCCCGGAGATAGGAAGGTCTGGCCCTCCATCACGCTCTCGATGGCCTGCACCAGCTCACGGGGGGAGCATTCCTTGAGCAGGTAGCCCGAGGCGCCGGCCTTGAGCATGCGGGCCACGAAGCGTTTGTCCGAATACATGGACAGCCCGATTACCTTGACCTCTGGCGCCTCGGCCACGATCTGGCGGGTGGCCTCGGCGCCATTCATGTCGGGCATGTTGATGTCCATGAGCACCACGTCGGGCAACAGCTTCAGGGCCTGCTGCACGGCGTCGCGCCCGGTGGCCACCTCGCCCACCACCTTGATGCCGGGTTCGCTTTCCAAAAGGGAGCGCAAACCACTGCGCACGATCTGATGGTCGTCCACTAACAAAATGGTAATGCTCACGGAAATCCTTCCCGTATTAGGGGAATTTCAGGTTCTTGCCCGAAAGGCCGGCACCTGGGGCTCGCTCCCGGCCTTCCCGGACAAATAGAAAACTCCCTACTTAATAGCTATAACCGCAAGTGCCAATCCTCCTCAATCAGGCATCGGCTGGTTTTGGCCTTCGGTTCGGCTGGTTTTGGACTCAGCCTATGCGAATCAGCCGCTGGGCAGTCCGAAGCGCCCGTGGTGAGCGGGGCGGGGCCCGTTGCCAGTTGCTGGGCCGGTTTAGGGAAAACGGTATAAACACTTCAAATAATATCCATTTTAGTCATTAAAGTCCTTATTGGGCAGGGCGGGAAATGGCCTGCAAAATGCCGCAATGCCGACGGTCGTTTAATGTGGAGCGAGTGGCCGCATGCCGGTGGCTGGAGCTTAAAACCTGATGCCAGGAATTGGCGGGTCGCGCTCCAATTGAGCGTTTAATAGCGTGGGCAGAACGCTTTAACAAAGACTCTCTCCCGGAGCAGGGCAGGGCCCGTCCCGAATTGATTTGTGTTCTTGTGAACATAATACAACGCTGGCGCCCCCGCTGACAAGGATTTCGCAGCCGCCGCTCGCTTATAATCTGATAATCATTATCAAATTTGTCCTGTCTTTGGCTGGGGTTGAGCATCCGGCTCACCCCAAAACCATCCAATTGGAAGCCCAAAACCAGAGAACCCCCGATATCCCCCGGAAGCGGCCAAATGTCAGATTGGATGTACGGAGGCTTGAGGCTTTTGAGAGAACCCTTTTTTCGCGGAAGGGGGCAGGTGGGTAATGAAGATCATAGAAAACATTGAATTCGTCGAGCCGACAATGACGGCAACCAGCGGCTACATTATGTTAGCCGCTGTGTTTGCCTTCATGGTGATCCTGGCTCTAATCATCAAATTCTATCTGGTACGGTCGACGCACGACTTCGTCATCGCCGACCGCCGGGTGGGGCTTGGTTACGGAGTGCCGGTGACCATTGCCGCCTGGACTTGGGCCATGGCGGTGATGATGTCGGCGGGCATGACCTTCCGTTACGGGGTATCGGGACTGTATTGGTTCACGGTGTCCAACGGGCTGGCGGTGATCGCGGTGATCCCCTTTGCCAGCTATTTGCGACGAACCATGCCCAAGGGCTACACCATCAGTCAGTACATCCGCTTCCGCTTCCCGGGACAGGGCATCACCTACGTGATCTTCCTGGCCGGCATGCTTTTCGGATGTCTGCTGCAGATCATCATCAACCTCAAGGGCACCTCCTTGTTGATCTCGACCATCTTCGGGATCGACTGGCGCATCGTGCCCATCGTGGTGGGCTTCATCGTAACCTTCTATGGCTACTTTGGAGGCATGTGGACCTCCGCGGTCACCGGCACCTTGCAGGGCTACGGCATCCTGGTGCCGGCGGCGGTGGTGGTGCTGGCGGTGCTGGACCGGGTCGGAGGTCCCGGCGCCGTTTACGACACCATACAAAGCACGGCGCCGCCTTCATATCTAAAGGCGTCACACATGGCCACGGCATTCGCCTTCGGCATACCGTTGGGGTTGGGTTTGTTATCCAACACCATTTCCGACCAGACCTTCTGGCAAAAAATCTGGGCCATTAAACCGCGTTACGTCACCAAGGTGTTCTTGCACGCCGGCGCCTGGTTCTACCCAATCCCCATTTGCATGGGCATCCTGGGTTTGGTGGGCATCGCCACCGGCGTGGACCTGCAGGGTCACCTCTCCGGCGACGTGGCGGCGATCGGGCCCTTCCTGGTATCGCACCTGGCGCTGCCCAACTGGTTGATCATCGTCTACTGCGTGGTGATCACCTCGGCTTGTTTCTCCACCATCGACAGCGCTTACGTGGGCACCTCTTCCCTGGTCACCGTGGACATCGTGCAGAAGCTCTTCCCGGACGTCACCGAGAAGTGGCTGTTCTTCTGGGCCAAAATGTCCATCGTCATCATCGGCGTGCTTTCGGTGATCATCGTCTTGTCCGGCATGGACTTCGTGAGCATCGTGATGGTGACTTATGCGATCAAGACCGCGACCATGATGCCTTTGGTCCTGGCCGTGTTCTGGGACCGCTGCAACGGCTACGGAGCCATGGCCGGCATCCTGGTCTCCATTGCG
>JANQFN010000214.1 GCA_028277825.1 Desulfarculaceae bacterium | reverse complement strand
CGATGCCCCGCACCCGGCCGTGGCCGGATTTGCCGCAACAGTCGCACATGAGATATTCCTCCCGCTTGCACAAAGCTGGGCTAAGTTTAAGCCTTGCCTTCTTAATTGTCAAAGTGCCGTTCGGTACTTTGGTGGGCGAGCCGTGTTTTTCAAGTATGTGTCTGGGTAATTTTTGTGCACCCCTTTACATCTGTATGAGTGACATGCATCACTTTCGTGGGTGGGGCCTGGCATTAAGGGCCAAGCCCCGGCCTCTAAAACCTGCAGCGATTTCATATGAACCAAAGGCCGGAACGGGTCGGAACCCGGTGCATGTGGCAGAGATTGCCGCGTCGCGGCCCAAAGGGCCGCTCCTCGCAATGACACTATTAATGTTTATTAAGCTGTGATCCGGGGATAACGCAACCGGGGGCATCCCCCCGAAAGACTCACTCAAGCAACTCTTGATAGGCCTCAGCGGAGAGCAGCTCTGCCAGTTCAGCCGGGTCTTCCAGCTTGACCTTGGCCATCCAGCCATCGCCGTAGGGATCCTGGTTGACCGCCGTGGGCTGGTCCTCCAGGTCGCGGTTGGCCTCGGTCACCACCCCGCTCACCGGGCTGATCAGATCGCTTACGCTCTTGGCGCTCTCCACCGCGCCCAGCTCCTCGCCCGCGCCCAGCGCCTCGCCCGGCTCGGGCAGGTCCAAATAGATCACCTCGCCCAACTGGTCCTGGGCGAAATCGGTGATGCCCACGGTGGCGACATCCTCTTCCACCAACACCCACATGTGCTCGGGGTGATACTTCAACTCCGCCGGGTACTCCACCAAACCCTCCAGATTTTTTAAGCGGTTTTGGGCTTTCGCCTGGCCAGGTAGATCAGCACCAGGGCCGAGACCAGGGCCAGCCCCAGGGCGAACCAGCCGGTGGGGGTCAGGGGTCCCAGGGGCTCGCCCCGCCAGTCGTCCCGGAACTGCTCGATTATAACCCGGGCAATGCCGTGCATGAGGCCGTAGCTGAAAAAAATCTGGCCGGCGAAGCGGCGGTGACGCCACATCAGGAGCAGCACGCCGGTGATGATCAAAAGGGCGGCGCAGGTGTAGAGCTGGGTGGGGTGCAAAGGGATGCCCCGGGGGGCCAGCGTGTGAGGGTCGTTGAAGGCGACCGCGCACCAGCCGTTTTCCCAGGGCAGGCCGTAACAGCAGCCGGCGGCGAAACAGCCGATGCGGCCGATGGCCTGGCCCAGGGCCAGACCGGGTGCCACGCAGTCCATTACGGTCAGCGCCGGCAGCTTCCAGCGCCTCATCAGCAAAAAGCCCACCACCAGGGCGGCGCCCACCCCGCCGTAGAACACCAGGCCGCCTTCCCAGACGAACAGCACCCGCCAGGGCTGGGCCATAAACTGGTGCGGCTCCAGGATCACGAAGAACAGCCGCGCCCCGATGATGCCCGAGAACAGCAGCCACAGGGCCAGGCTGCTGATCTGGTCCGGGTTGAGGCCGGCGTTCTTGGCCAGGCGGCTCATGAGCCACAGGCCCAGGGCGGCGCCGGCGGCCAGCATCACACCGTAGGTGTGAATGGTGATAGGGCCTATGGAAAAGAGGATGGGGTGCATAGGGCCCAATTGTACCAGGATTGTTTGTTTTGTGAATCAGACCTTGCCCCGGATCATCACGATTGCCACGTAAATGCCACCCAGGGTGATGGCCGCGTCGGCCAGGTTGAAGGCCGGCCAATGAAAGGCGCCCACGTGCAGGTCTACGAAATCCACCACCTTACCCAGGTAGAGACGGTCGATAAGGTTGCCGATGGCCCCGCCGCAGATGCCGGCCAGGGCCCAGAGCATGGCCTTGCCCTGGCCCAGGCGCCCGCTGGCCACCCACAGGGCCAGGCCCAGGGCCACGAAGGTGGCCGCCACCAGGATCCAGCGGGCGCCGTCCACCTCGGCGAAGCTGCCGAAGGCGGCGCCGGTGTTGTAGATAAGCACGAAGCGGGCGAAACCGGGGATGACCGTCACCGGGCCCTCAGCCAGCCAGCTGAGCATGATCAGCTTGATAAGTTGGTCCAGCCCGGCGATGGCCAGGGCGATGACCGCCAGTTTGAGCAGGCGGCGTTTCAATTTAGGCCAGCTCCCTGACCACCTCGGCGCAGCGGCCGCACAGCTCGGGGTGCTCCGGGTCGGCACCCACCGTGCCCGGGTGCATCCAGCAGCGGGGGCATTTGGCCGCCTCGGTGGGCTCCACCAGGATGCTCAGGTCCTCCACCTCCTCGCTGACCAGGGTGGGCTCGCTCAAACCGTCGGACAATTCCAGGCCGCTGACCATGGTGATCTCCACCAGGGCGGCTTGGTTGTCGGTGATGAAGGCGGCGGTGTCTTGGTCGCAGGCCAGGGTGAGCTTGGCCATGAGGGAGTTGCCCACCACCTTGTCCTTGCGCGCGATGTCCAGGGCCTTGTTCACCTCGCCCCGCAAGAGCAGCAGGCGCTCCCAGCGCTGGGCCAGTTCGGTGTCCAGCAGGGTCTGGTCGGGCAGGGGCAGGCTGGCCATGTGCACCGAGTCGAACTCCGCCTTGGCGCTGGGCATGTGGTCCCAGACCTCCTCGGCGGTGAAAGAGAGGATGGGCGCGGACAGGCGCACCAGGGCATCCAGCAGCTTGGACAGCACGGTCTGGGCCGCGCGGCGGCTGGGGCCGTAAGGGGTGCCGGTGTAGAGCCGGTCCTTGATCACGTCCAGATAGAAGCCGGACAGGTCCACCACGCAGAAGTTGTGCAGGCCGTGGAACACGGTGTGGAAGTTGAAGTCCTCGTATCCCTTGAGCGAGCGGGAGATCAGCTCCTGCAAACGGTGCAGGATCAAACGGTCCATCTCGCCCATCTCGGCGGGCGCCACCGCATCAACGGCCGGGTCGAAGCCCTCCAGGTTGCCCAGCAGAAAGCGCATGGTGTTCCTGATGCGGCGGTAGGCTTCGGCCAGTTGCTTGAGGATCTCGGGGCTGATGCGGATGTCGTCGGTGTAGTCCTCGGCCGCCACCCACAGGCGCAAAATCTCGGCGCCGTACTGGTTGATCACCTTCTTGGGGGGGATCACGTTGCCCCGGCTCTTGGACATCTTGTGCCCCTCGCCGTCCACCACGAAGCCGTGGGTCAGCACCATGCGGTAGGGTGGGGCGTTCTTGGTGCCCATGGCGCACAACAGCGAGCTGTGGAACCAGCCCCGGTGCTGGTCGCTACCCTCCAAATAGAGGTCCGCCGGCCAGGTCAAACCTTCACGCGGCTCCAGCACCGCCGCCTGGCTGGTGCCCGAGTCGAACCACACGTCCAGGATGTCCTTTTCCTTGTCCAGTTCGGTGTGGCCGCAGATGGGGCATACCGCCAGGGCGCCCAGCAGTTCAGAGGCGTCTTTGGCGAACCAGGCGTCGGCGCCTTCTTCCTTGAACACCGCCACCACCGCCTCGGCCATCTCCGGGGTGAGGATGTGCTCGCCGCAGCCCTTGCACTGGAAGATGATGATGGGCACCCCCCAGGAGCGCTGGCGGCTGATGCACCAGTCCGGGCGGTTTTCGATCATGCCGTAGATGCGCTCCTGGCCCCAGCGGGGCACGAAGCGGATGTCCTCGCGGATCGCCTTGAGGGTGTTTTTCCTTAAGTCCCGCTCCTCCATGGAGATGAACCACTGGGCCGTGGCCCTGAAGATCACCGGCTCCTTGCAGCGCCAGCAGTGGGGGTAGGAGTGGGTGATGTCCTCGGTGGCCAGAAGGCTCTCCACCTCCTGCAGTTTGTCCACCACGCTCTGGTTGGCCTGGAAAACCTCTTGGCCCTCGAAGAAGGGGGCCTCGGCGGTGAAGCGGCCCTGGGCGTCCACCGGCGAAAGCACCTCCAGGCCGTAGGCCAGGCCGGTCTCGTAGTCCTCGCGGCCGTGGCCGGGCGCGGTGTGCACCAGCCCGGTGCCCGCCTCCAGGGTCACGTAGTCGGCCAAGACCCCCACGGACTCGCGGTCGTAGAAGGGGTGTTTAGCCTTGAGGCCCTCCAGGTCGGCTGGGGCGATATTGCACAGCACCTTCCAGTCCTCGAAGCCGTAGGAGTCCATGTTCACCGCGGCCAGGCGCTCGGCCAGGATGTAGACCTTGTCCCCGTGCTCCACGGCCACGTAGTCCAACTCCGGGTTGGCCGCCACCGCCAGGTTGGCGGGGATGGTCCAGGGAGTGGTGGTCCAGATAACCAGATAGGCGTCCTTGCCCTCCAGCTCGGGATATTTCTGGCTCAGGTCGTCAATCAGGGGGAAGGCCACGAAGATGGAGGGACTGGTGTGGTCGTCATACTCCACCTCGGCCTCGGCCAGGGCGGTCTGGCAGGAGTTGCACCAATAAATGGGCTTCTTGCTGTGGTAGACGCTGCCCTGGGCGTAAAATTTGGCCAACTCGCCGGCGGTGATGGCCTCGTACTCATAGGCCATGGTCAGGTAGGGGTCGTACCAGTCGCCCAAGACCCCCAGGCGCATGAACTCGTCCCGCTGCACGTCGATGTATTTTTCGGCGTAGGCCCGGCAGGCTTTGCGCACCGCCTCCTGGTCCATGGTGAGCTTTTTTTCGCCCAGGCGCTTGTCCACCTCGTGTTCGATGGGCAGACCGTGGCAGTCCCAGCCGGGCACGTACTCGGCGTCGAATCCCCCCATCTGGCGACTCTTGACGATGATGTCCTTGAGCACCTTGTTGAAGGCGGTGCCCATGTGAATGTGGCCGTTGGCATAGGGCGGACCGTCGTGCAGGATGTATTTTTCACGGCCCTTTGATTGCTCGCGCAGCATCTCGTAGAGGCCCATGTCCTGCCAGCGCCCCAGCATCTCCGGTTCGCGCTGGGGCAGGTTGGCCTTCATGGGAAAACTGGTGCGGGGCAGGTTCAGGGTGTCTTTGTAGTCCATGGGGTCTATCCAAGCAGCCTTAGAGTCCTAAATTATTAATAGAAACTCAGTTTTGTACCATACGGGCCAGCCAAGTCAAGACTGTGGGCCGGCTGGCTGTGCCGCGGCGCCGGACCACCGCCCGCAATTGACTTGACACTCCCGGGGCGGCCCGATAAATTGAAATTCGTGAAACGCCTTTTGGCCAGGGAGTTTAAGTGGGTATAATCAAACGCTTTTTGGGCCGGGCTCAGCCCCAGAACAAGCTTTTCGTGCTCAGCCTGGACGGCGTTTCCCACTCCTTCGCCCGCCGGGCCGCCTCCCAGGGAATCATGCCCAATCTGGGCCGCCTGTTCAATCAGGGGGTGCTGGTGCCCATGGACTCGGTGCTGCCCACGGTCTCCACCGTGGCCTGGGCCACCTACATGACCGGGGTCAACCCCGGCAAGCATGGTATCTACGGCCTGGTGGACCGCCACCCCAACCCCTTTGCCACCCTGATCCCCACCTCGGCCGATATCAAGGCCCCCACCTTGTGGGAGATCCTGGGCCGGGCCGGCAAAAAGGTGGGGGTGATCAACGTGCCGCTCACCTTCCCGCCCCGCAAGGTAAACGGCCTCATGGTCAGCGGCTTCCTGTCTCCGGACCTGGCCCAGGCCACCTATCCCGTGGAGTTGGCCCCGCGCCTGATGGAGATGGACTACCGCATCGAGGTGGACACCGGCCTGGCGCTCAGCGAGCCGGAGTTTTTCCTGGCCGAGCTGGCCGACACCATGGCCCGGCGCTTCAAGGTCTGCTTCCAGCTCATGGGCGAGGAGCCCTGGGACTTCTACCAACTGCATCTCACCGGCCCCGACCGCCTCAACCACTTCTATTGGTCGGCCTGGGAAGACGGCCGGGAGGAGGCCGGCCAGCGCTTCGAGCAGTTCTACCGCCAACTGGATTCCTACATCGGCGAGTTGGGCGAACAGCTTCCCCCGGGCTGCACCCTGGTGTTGGTCTCTGACCACGGCTTCACCCGCACCCTGGGCGAGGTCTATATAAACCACTGGTTGGAGCAAAACGGTTATCTGATGTTCGGCCGGGGCAAAAAGGAGCTGAAGAACCAGCATCCGGACTCCAAGGCCTACAGCATCATCCCGGGGCGCATCTACCTCAACCTGGAGGGCCGCGAGCAGGCGGGCAGCGTGGCCCAGGGCCGGCCCTACGACGAGTTGCGCGAGGAGTTGATGCACCGTTTGGGCGGCCTGAGCCACCCGGAGACCGGCCAGTCCCTGGTCAAGAAAGTACACCGCCGCGAGGACCTCTACACCGGTCCCCAGCTCTCCAAGGCCCCGGATCTGGTGATCGAGCCGGCGCCGGGCTATGACTTCAAGGCCAACGTGGGCGTGCCCGGGCTGATCGCCGAGCCCGAGATCGGCGGCATGCACACCTATGACGACGCCCTGTTCTATCTGGGCGGGGTCAAGGCCGAGCTGCCCGAGAGCGGCCTGGACCTGAAAGACGTGGCACCCATCATCCTCTCCCTGATGAAGATCGCCACCCCGCCCTCCATGGACGGGCGCCCCCTGGCATGAGCCCCGAACAGACCAGCCCCGGGCCGCCGGGCCAACCTCCAAACGAGCCGTCGGAAGCCGAAGACCAACCAGCCAAGCCGCCGGCCAGCGCCTACACCCCAGAGGAAGAGGCCATCATCAAAAAACGCCTGCAAGACCTGGGATATCTATAAGGTAACCCAGCCTTGGTTTTCTTCTTTTTGAAGCAATAGCCGTCATCGCGAGGAGCGGCGGCAAGGCGGTTGGTAGATAAAAAGACTCATCTCCGCCGCGACGTGGCGATCTTTCCTTTCCCACCACCCCTGGGGAAAAAGAATTATTTCTTTCCCACCCGAACCGGGAAGCGGAGGATTGCCACGTCGCGCCGGTGGAGGCTTCCCCATTAACTGCCTCTTTTGCCGGCGCTCCTCGCAATGACAACTATAATTCCTTGTGAAAATGGTCTTCTGGCTGTGCCCGTGGGTTGGGTAGGGGCTCTGACCTTGAAGGCCGAGGCATACGCTTGTTAGATTTCGCTTCGCTCCACCCAACCTACGCCATTGCTGGATGGGCGCGGGCGAGACGGCTGAGCGGATAGTGTAGATTGGGTTAACCCGGATATTTCACGAAGGCCGGTCGTCCGGCTGCGCCAGCCAAGCGCTGGCGGTGTTGCCGGCTGCGCTCCAAGCTCGACGTAGCTTTGGCT
>JANQFN010000203.1 GCA_028277825.1 Desulfarculaceae bacterium | reverse complement strand
TTGGATGCCCGTATGCCGCTGCCGCAAGCCGAGATGTTCAAGGTCCTGGGGGTGGAGTCCCGTATCAGGATCATTGAACTCCTGAAGCAGCGGGGACCGCTCACCGTGACCGAGATGGCCCGGGAGTTGGGCATTACCGCCTCGGCGGTGTCGCAGCATCTCAAGGTGCTCAAGGCCGCCGGCCTGGTGCGCAACGAGCGCAAAGGCTATTGGATACCATATGAAATTGACGCCCCGGCCCTGGAAAAATGCGGAGAACTTTTATCCGCGGTCTGCACCTGCGGCTGCGGGGGCAGCGGCAATATGCTCCAGGCGGAAATAGAACAGGCCCCGGACAAACTGGGCCTCTTGCGCAAGCATGAAAAGGAACTGGAGCGGCAGTTGGATGAGGTGCGGGCCCGGATCAAGGAGTTGGCCTGAGAGGCCAAAATTTTTTGGGAACTATTTAAGTGAGCGCTTAATTGCTGCAAAGAAGTTTCCCGTCCCTGGCGGGAATAAGGGTCGCGCGTGACCAAACCCAAACACTCAAGCCAAGAAAGGAGGAACCACATGGCCAACGACAAGCAGGCTGGGTGCGGGTGCGGCTGTCTGCCTCAAAAGGGTGACAGGTGCCTGCCCATGGCCCAGGACAAACCCAAGGACGAGAAGCAAGTCACTGATTCTAAATAAACCTGCCTAACTCCGGCGGGGCGGACGGCCGCGCCCCGTTGGGGTTTGGAGAGGGAAGAGATAAGAGTTGAAGAGGTTGGGGAAGGAAAGATTAAACAGATGTGGCTGGTGCAAGTTGATGGTTGCTAGCTGAGGTCCTTTTCAGGTCGGTACGTCAATACTCAGCATCCGCCATTACGGGCGGGCGATGCGTTTGTGGCCGGCATGAAAGATGCTCAGGAGGCTACGTGGGCCGCCTTTGGAGGGGCGGGACTTTGGCCCGACCTTATTATGGCGGTCTTGATTAAAACGGCTCCTTGACCGCGCGTAGCAACCCATTCCCTTTTTCCAAACTTTTTCTTCTTTTTTTCACTCGACTTTAGCAGTCGCCTTTTTGACCTGCCAGCGGTGGCGTAGGCTGAGCCAGATCAGATAGGGCACGAAGAAGATGGTGTTCACCGTGGCCGGCACCGCGCTGCGCGCGTCGAACAGGGTCAGGGCCAGGCCGGCGGCCAGGCCGAAATTCTTCAGGGTCCCCAGCATGAGCATGGAGATGACCCGGGAGGAGGGCAGCCTCCGGCTGGTCAGAAACCAGCGCAGGCTCTCGCCCAGCACAAAAGTGGTAAGAACCGCCACCAGGGCAACGGGCAGGATGGACATGGGGTCATGCAGGAACACCTGGCGGTTCAGGCCCACGATGGTGTACACGCAGATGAAAAAGCCCCAGTTGGTAATGGTACCGCGCTTGGGATCCAGCCAGCGGTTCCAGCCCAGTTTCAGCAGGAGGCGGGAGATCAAAAGCGGCCCCAGGATCAACTCCACCACGGCCAGGGCCAGGCGCAGGTCGAATAGGGGCCCGCTGCCAAAGAAGATCAGGAACACGGCCGGTAACAGCACCAGGCCGCCCAGATAGGCCCCCATGGTGGCCACCAGGGTGTAGGGCGGGTCGCCGTCCAGGACCACGGACATAGGTAGTACCACGATGGCCGGGGGCACCGCGGCCAGGACCACCATGCCCCGGAAAAAGGCGGGTTCGGCGATGAGCCAGGCGCTCAAGGCGATCATCAAAACGGTCAACAGGACATAGCTCAAGATCAGGCCGCTGAGCGCCGGCCGGATCAGGCCGCGGGGTTGGCTGAAGATGCTGGAGGGCACCGCCAGACAGGACAGGGTCATGATCACCCCCAGGGCGGGCAGCACCAGGTGCTTGCTCCACACGGCGGCGTCCCCCCAGGACAGGCCCAGGACCAGGGCCAGGATGAAGACCACGTCGCGGTTTCGAAGCATGGCGGCCAGGTTGGTCATTACGATTTGAACTCCTGATCTTATGCGTGCGCTGCCCAACCCCAATGCTGGCTAGCTTAGGCCCTGTTTGTCTTGTCCGCAAGGGCAAGGGCAAAGAAAAGCCCCGGGGCGCTGGTCCCCGGGGCTTTGGAGCTTTGTGTGTGCCCGTTAGGGCTGTGGCTGGGCTAGGCTTCCTGAGGATAACCGATGCCCTTGAGGGCGTCGCCGATCTCCTCCAGGGCCACTGGGTCCTCGATGGTGGAAGGCGCGGTGTACTTGTCGCCGTCGGCGATCTTGCGCATGGTGCCCCGGAGGATCTTGCCCGAGCGGGTCTTGGGCAGCCGCGGCACGATGGCCACCTTCTTGAAGGCGGCGATGGGCCCGATCTGCTCGCGCACCATTTGCACCAGCTCGGCCTGGAGTTCCTCGTCGGGCCGCTCCACCCCGGCCTTGAGCACCGCGAAGCCCACGGGCAACTGGCCCTTGAAGTTGTCCGCCGCGCCGATCACGGCGCACTCGGCCACGTCCGGGTGGGTGGCGATCACCTCCTCCATGGCGCCGGTGGACAGCCGGTGGCCGGCCACGTTGATCACGTCATCCACGCGGCCCATGATGAAGACGTAGCCGTCCTCGTCCATGTAGCCCTCGTCGCCGGTGAAGTAGTAGCCCGGGAAGGGGTCCATGTAGGACTCCAGGAAGCGTTTGTCATTGTTCCACAGGGTGGGCAGGGTGGCCGGAGGCAGGGGCAGCTTCACCGCCACCACGCCGGCCTCGTTGGGGCCCAGCTCCTCGTTGTCCGCGCTGAGGATCTTAACATCATAGCCAGGCGCGGGCTTGGTGGCCGAGCCCGGTTTGATGGGCAAAAGCTCGATGCCCCGGCAGTTGCCCGCGATGGACCAGGCGGTTTCGGTCTGCCACCAGTGGTCGATCACCGGGCGCTGCAAAAGGTCGCTGGCCCAGTGATAGGTGTCCGGGTCGGTGCGCTCACCGGCCAGATACAGGGCCTCGAAGTCGCCCAGGTCGTATTTTTTGAACAGCTCGCCTTTGCTGTCCTCGCGCTTGATGGCGCGAAAGGCAGTGGGCGCGGTGAACAGCACTTTGACCCCGTGGTCGGAGATCACCCGCCAGAACACGCCCGCGTCCGGGGTGCCCACCGGCTTGCCCTCGAAGACGATGGTGGTGCAACCGTAGATCAGGGGGGCGTAGACGATGTAGGAGTGGCCCACCACCCAGCCCACGTCGCTGGCCGCCCAGTACACGTCGCCGGGTTCCACGTTATAGACGTTTTTCATGGTCCAGGCCATGGCCACCGCGTGTCCGCCGTTGTCGCGCACGATGCCCTTGGGGATGCCGGTGGTGCCCGAGGTGTAGAGGATGTAAAGCGGGTCGGTGGCGGCCACGGTGACGCACTCGGCCGGCTCGGCATTGGCCTGAAGCTCGGCGTAGTCGTGGTCGCGGCCCTCGGTCATCTCGGCCTCCACCTGGGGCCTTTGGTACATGACCACCGCCTCGGGCTTGTGTTCGGCCAGTTCTATGGCCTTGTCCAGCAGCGGCATGTAGGGCAGCACCTTGGCCCCCTCGATGCCGCAGGAGGCGCTGATAATGGCCTTAGGCTTGGCATCGTCGATGCGGATGGCCAGCTCCTTGGGCGCGAAGCCGCCGAATACCACCGAGTGCACCGCGCCCAAACGGGCGCAGGCCATCATGGCTTCCAGGGCCTGGGGGATCATGGGCATGTACACCACCACGGTGTCGCCCTTGTTCACGCCCAGGGAGCGCAGGCCGCCGGCCAGTTTGGCCACCCGGTCCTGGAATTCGCGGTAAGTGATCTTTTCAATGACACCGGTCACCGGGCTGTCGTAGATAATGGCCACCTGGTCACCGCGGCCGCCTTCCACGTGGCGGTCTATCGCGTTGTAGCAGGTGTTCAACTCGCCGCCGGTGAACCAGCGGTAAAAAGGCGGGTTGGAATCATCCAGCACCTTGTCCCACTTCTTGACCCAGGTGATGGCCTCGGCGGCCTCGCCCCAAAAGCCGCTGGGGTCCTCGATGCTGCGGTTGAACTCCTCCTGGTAGCTCGCCATATGCTCGTCCTTTCCCGCCTGGCGGCGTCCATGCAAGACGCTTGCACGAAAGTTGGCTGTCTCCCCGTATGCTCCCCAATGGCGCGGGGCTACCCAACTGCGTATGGCAGCTTCCCTCTGGGCCCGCGCCGAAAGCTCTAAAAATCCCTCAAACTCTTGCCCTGATTGTAAAAAAACATGACTCACCCCGCCATGGGGGCCAACCCCCATAATGCCGGGGGGAGACCCTACCTGAACACAGCAGCCAAAAGCTGTCAAGCAACGCCTGAAGGCTTGTGCCCGGGCCCGCGGCGTGCTTTAATCTCCCAGCTTGCGCCGGTAAATGTTTGCCTCGGAGACGCCCGCATGAGTTGGATGCTCAAAGACATGGATGCCCACTTCCACTCCCTGATCCCCCAGTCCGATCCCCTGCTGGCCCAGCTTGAGGCCGAGGCCGAGGCGGAGCACATACCCATTGTGGGGCCCTTGGTGGGGCGCCTTTTGCACATCCTGGCCCTGGTCAGCGGCGCGGGGCGGATTCTGGAATTGGGCGCGGCCATTGGCTACTCGACCATCTGCCTGGGCCGGGGCATGGCCGCTGGCGGCAGCCTGCTCAGTCTGGAGCACGACCCGGCCATGGCCGCCCGGGCTCGGGCCAATCTGGAGCGGGCCGGCTTGGCCGGGAGTTGCAAGGTTGAAGAAGGCGATGCCCTGGAGCTCATGGTTGGCCTCAGCGGCCCCTATGACCTGGCCTTTGTGGACATCCACAAGGAGGGCTATCTGCCCGCCCTGATGCACCTGACCCGCCTAGTGCGGCCCGGCGGCCTTTTGGTGGTGGATAACACCGCCTTTGCCGGGTGTAAGGACTTCACCGAGGCGCTGCGGGATGACCCGGGCTGGCTAGAGGCGCAGGTGCTTTGTCACTTTCCCCTGCATTCGCCGGAAAAGGATGGGTTGAGTCTGGCGGTGAGGGTAGGGTGAGGGGAAAACTGTGGGCAGGCATGTAAAGGCAAGGGCGGAGCTAGAAGAAAGAGGTTTGCAAAGGGAAAGAAGGCGCCGGGCGCTCAGCGGATGCGCATTCATAGTCATCCGGAGCTGGTTGGATAGGAGCGCAGCCGCAGGCCGGCGGCCCCCGATAGGGCGGGCGGCGGGGACGGGACGATATCACCAGACCACAGAAGGTACCGGCTTGGACCAGGCTATAAGTTGATGCCAGGAGCAGGAACCTTTTCCCTTTACCTGCTCCTTAAACGCTAATTTTATATCTACGATTACAAATTTGAGGATGATGACATGACCCAAAGCAACGACAACAACCCCACCGCCTGCGCGGCCTGCCAAGTGCGGACGGACAAACGCGCCTGCCGGGCGCCCGAGGGCGTGGGCGGCAAGGGCTGCCCCACCGAGCTACAGGAGGCGCTCCTGGCCGCGGCCAACGCAGAATACGACAGCCCCGAGGTGGGCGAGTTCGCCCGCCAGGCCTCCTTGCAGGAGGCTGCCTGTTATGACAACCGTGACCAGCGGCCTTATGTGATGCAACCCTCCAAGACCCGCGTCCAAGAGGTGTGCGAGTTCGCCGACCGCATGGGCTACAGCCGCATCGGCCTGGCCTTTTGCATGGGCCTGGTGCGCGAAGCCCTGGCCGTGGAGGAGATATTCAAGCAGCACGGCTTTGAGGTGCTGAGCGTGTTGTGCAAGGCCGGGGCCACACCCAAAGAAGATATGGGCCTGTCTGATGAGGACAAGATTTTCCAGGGCGGCTTCGAGCCCATCTGCAACCCGGTGTTCCAGGCCAAGCTCTTGGACGCCCAGGGCAGCCAGTTCAATATCTTGCTTGGCCTGTGCGTGGGGCACGATTCGCTGTTCTTCAAATACGCCCA
>JANQFN010000157.1 GCA_028277825.1 Desulfarculaceae bacterium | reverse complement strand
GGCCAGGCGCTAAATACTAGTTGACAACCTGTAATTAACGCGTAGGGTAACAGGACGACCCGGCCACATCGCTTTTGATTGCCGCGAGACTCTGCTGGCGCCCCGCCAGGCCATCTTCGCTTCAGTTTCAGGCTGATTGGTTTACGTCCTTGCGCCGCTGTTGGCGCTTGCGGGTCGCTGGTTTTTCTTTTGTTAGGAGTTTTGTGATGGGAAAGAACATCTACGTGGGCAATCTGTCCTGGGACACCACCGAAGAGGGCCTGCGTGCTCAGTTCGAACAGTACGGTACGGTTGACTCGGCCAAGATCATCACCGACCGCGACACCGGCCGCTCCCGCGGCTTCGGCTTCGTGGAGATGGACACCGAAGGCGGCGAGGCCGCCATCGCGGCCCTCAACGGCACCAACTTGGACGGCCGGGACATCAAGGTCAACGAGGCCAAGCCCCGCGAGCCCCGTCCCCCCCGACGCTGGTAAGTAGCCGCCTAAGCGGCATTACATAGCCCAAAATGAGGCCCCGCCTTGCTGAGCAAGCAAGGCGGGGTTTCTTATTTTGGGGCTGCGAAGTCGCCTTATAGCGCGGGGTGAGCCGGGGAATCAAAGAGGGGGGCCTTGTACACAGGACGGAACAAACCGAAGCTTCATTGAATCCAGCAATAGTCGTCATTGCGAGTCGCGGCGGCGGAAGAGTCTGGCGTGGGGTTACGGTGTCTCAGCCGCTACGTGGTAATTTGTAGTTTCACGAAGAAGTGGGTAAAGGAAGAGGTGATGGGCCTAAATTCGGGACTGATATAGTGACTGTCGGGGCCAAGATTATTTTCCTCTAAACAATGGCAAGTTCTGAAACCCAACTACGAGCGAGATTACATAAACCCGGGGGCATGCAAAATGGCTGAGAATAATGAGGGGAAAACTTACACGAAAATACCTGCGGAAATTCTAAAGCAGGACTTGCTAAATCACCAAGCATGGGTGGAAAGCGGAGGGAAAAGAGGAAAGAAGGCTTCTTTTAGACTTCGCGATCTAGAAGGAACGGACCTCCACGATCTGAATTTGAAAAAAGTAGGATTTAGTGCTTCTATGCTCCGCGAAGCTTCTTTTGATGATGTTGATCTCGAAGATGCATTATTTGTGAGAGCTAATTTGCAGAAAGCAAATTTCTTTGATTGCAATCTACAAAAGGCTCGTTTTGTAGGAGCCGATTTGACTGAGGTGTTTTTAGATGACATAAACCTGCAAGATGCCATCTTGTCTTCTGCGAACCTACAACACGCTAGTCTAATCAGAACAAATTTTGAGAATGCCGAATTGCAAGGTACGGATCTTCGGAGCAGCTACCTAATCGGTGCCAGCATGAGGGGCTGCAATCTGTACCAAGCCAAGTTGCAGGCAGCAGACCTTAGTCAGGCCGAGTTGGCCGAGGCGAATTTGAGCCACGCTGAATTCAGAGCCGAGGGTGCCGGCCGAGCCAGGGCCTCCCTGAACCTGCACGCCCGCCAAATGGCGGGAGCCGAAGTTTCAAACGCCGGGTTGCCGGACCGGGTTTGGAACGGGTTCAGGGACGGCCTAGCAAATGTTGCTGAGGCCAGCAAGAAGGCGGACAAACTTTTCGTGGGACTTATGGCCGGCTGTGTTTTCATATTCATGGTGTTAGTGACAGCAAAACAAGGCGGAGATATTGAACTGCCAATATTCAAAACCAAAATTCCCGAAAGCTTTTTTTACTGGGCCTTCCCAGCCGGATTATTCCTTGTCTATTCCTACCTCCAATTATATCTCCAACGCCTTTGGGAGCGATTGTCTGAGTTGCCGGCCATTTTCGAAGACGGCACCCCCTTGGACAAAAAGGCCACCCCTTGGCTGTTGGTGGGCTACGTGCGCGCCCACTTCAAACGGTTACGTAACGACAAACGCCCACAGCTTTCCCTATTACAAACCCTGGTGATCCAACTCCTGGCTTGGTGGCTGGCCCCCGCAACTCTGGCCGCGATTTGGGTGCGCTATCTGTTTGCCGACCCGGTTTGGTGGGTTTGCACCCTGCAAGTGGCCGCCACCCTGGCAGGGTTGTATGCCGCCCTGGCCTTTCTCCATCGTGCGCGTCATACCTTGCGTTTGGGCACCTTCTACGATCCGGAAGAAGAGCATAGTAGGTTAGAAAAGATAGGTATCTTCTGCATGCGAAGGGTTGGCCGGATTGTGCTGGTGTCTGCTTTGGGCCTAATCATGATATCTATTTCGGCGTCGGTTTTATTTTGGCCTTGATCTTTGCGGGGAAACCATTGCCCTCTCCCCTGCTCCCGGCTATAATGCCCGCATCATGACCAGCAGCGCGCACATCGCCTATTGCCAGGCCTTTCACTATCGGGGCTCTGCCTCGATTTAACCCCCCTCGCACATAGCAAAGTCCGTGACAAGCCCGTAAAAGCGGGTTATATCCTACTGGGTCCCAGTGGCCCATGCATCCTAAGCATTACAAGCATATGAGGCATTTATCGTGAGCGTATACGACACCTTCATGGAACGGGGCTTCGTGGAGCAATGCACCGACGAGGCCGAGTTGAGCCAGCTTTTCAGTGACGAAGTGGTGCTGGGCTATATCGGCTTTGATCCCACCGCCACCTCCCTGCACGTGGGCAGCCTGATACCGATCCTCTCCCTGGTGCACTTGCAGCGCGAAGGCCACCGGCCCATCGTGTTGGTTGGCGGCGGCACCGGCATGGTGGGAGACCCCTCGGGCAAGACCGAGATGCGCCAGCTCCTGACCCTGGAAGACCTGGCCCACAACGCCGAGGCCATCAAGAACCAGCTCTCGCCGTTCCTGGACTTCTCCGAGGGCCAGGCCATCATGGTCAACAACGTGGACTGGCTGGCCCCGCTGAACTACATCGAGATGCTCCGCGACGTGGGCCGGCACTTTTCGGTCAACCGCATGCTGGCCGCCGAGAGCGTCAAGCAGCGCCTGGAGACCGGCCTGTCCTTCATCGAGTTCAACTACATGGTGCTCCAGGCCTATGACTTCATGCACCTGGCCAAGGAGATGGGCTGCCGCCTGCAGATGGGCGGCAACGACCAGTGGGGCAACATCGTGGCCGGCGTGGACCTGACCCGGCGCATGGTGGGCACCACGGTCTACGGCCTCACCTTCCCGCTGATCACCACCTCCACCGGCCAGAAGATGGGCAAGACCCACGCCGGCACCGTGTGGTTGGATGCGGCGCGCACCAGCCCCTATGATTTCTACCAGTACTGGGTCAACACCACCGACGCCGACGTGGAGCGCTTCCTCAAGCTGTTCACCTTCCTGCCCCTGGAGCAGGTGGACGAGCTGGCCCGCCTGGAAGGCTCGGCCATCAATGAGGCCAAGCAGGTGTTGGCCTTTGAGGTGACCAAGTTCGTGCACGGCGAGGCCGAGGCCCAGCAGGCGGCACAGGCCGCGGCCGCCGCCTTCGCCGGCGGCGACGACGCCGGGGGCGTGCCCGCCACGGGTATCACCAAGGACCGCTTGGCCGAAGGCATCCCCGCCTTCACCCTGTTCAACGAGGTGGGCCTGTGCAAATCCGGCTCCGAGGCCCGGCGCCTGATCAACCAGGGCGGCGGCTATCTCAATGACGAAAAAATCAGCGCCTTTGACCAGGCCATCACCCTGGACGACCTGGGCGACGACGGCGCCATATGGTTAAGAGCAGGTAAAAAGAAGCACCACAGGGTGGTGCCGGAGTAAGAGTCACGAGCTATCCCGGGGGATAACTTTTGTGGACAAAAGTCTTCCCCCGGGCCCCCTTTCAAAAAACTTTCCCCTATATTGCTGCGCAATATAGGGGTAGTTTCTGCGATGAGCCAGATGCGTCTAAGCTGTGCGGTAACATTTATTGCCCCATGAATAATGGTCAAATCAATAATGGGCGATTTAGCCTTTACCTGTGGGCCAACTTGGCCGTTGTGGTTTTGGCCTTTTGTTGCCTGGGCATATCTTCAGCCCATGCCGCCCAGGAGCGGCCTTGGAAAAAGGAGCCGGCGCTCAGGGTGAACGCCGCCATGGCGCACCGCGCGGTGGTGGCAGCGGACCGGGCCACGGGTGAGGCGCAGTTGCGCAAGCTGTGCGCCCGGCCCGGCTTCGAGGAGATCTGGGCCTATCTGCCGGATGACAAGCTGTGGATCGAGTTGGGTTGCTGCGAGCGGGCCACCAGGGACGGCAACTACATCGGCATCGAGGTCTATATATACAAGCTGTTCAGCAAGCACCAGGACATCGTCATCTACCACATCCACCCCAAGACCAGATTCATCCGCGAGAACTTCCACGCCGACAAGCGGCT
>JANQFN010000114.1 GCA_028277825.1 Desulfarculaceae bacterium | reverse complement strand
ATCAGCCCCCTGACCCAACTGGCCCTGCTCCGCGTAATCCAGGACCGCCAGTTCGAACGGGTGGGCGGCGAAAGGACCCTGAGCGTAAACGTGCGCCTGGTGGCGGCCACCAACAAGCGCCTGGCCGACATGGTGGCCCAGGGCCGCTTCCGCGAGGACCTGTTCTACCGGCTCAACGTGGTACGCCTGGAGGTGCCCCCCTTGCGAGAACGGCCCGAAGACATCCCCTTTTTGGCCAACTACTTTTTGGGGACCTACACCGAACGCCTGGGCAAGGCTATCTACGGCTTTGACCGCGAGGCCCTGGCCCGCTTCATGGCCTATCAGTGGCCAGGCAACGTGCGCGAACTCAGGAACGTGGTGGAGCATGCGGTCTTGATGTGCCAGGGCGACCTGGTGGCCAGCGATCACCTGCCCCCCAACCTGGGCAGCGAAACGGAGCCGGCCAAGGCCGCCGGCGGTCCCAGCCGTTTGTGGGACCAGGAGCGGGAGATCGTGGCCCGGGCTCTGGAGCAGGCGGGCTGGAACAAGTATCAGGCCGCCAAGCAGCTGGGCATCGCCCGCTCAACGCTGTACGGCAAGATCAAGAAGTTCGGCCTCAAGCCGCCCAGTGCTGAGGAAGAAGAGCCCTCCGAGGACCAGGCCACCGCCTGAAGGGTTTCGCAGGCAGGTTTTAAGAAAAAGAGGTTTGTGTCATGGGCTAAGGATGCGAGGACCCCTTGCCGACGGCCGACGATCTCCAAGTACAACAACCAGTGTCAGGGTGTTAGACAAAGACCACCCTTCCCTCTTCCCTTACCAGCTTCTTTTCTCTTCCCACCCAATAACAAGCTGCCTTCCCTGATAGGGAGGGCAGCTATTGCTTATAAACCTGGATGCTGGGAGAAAGCCGCCTAATCCTCCTTGTCTTTGCCCGCCATGGCCTTGATCGCCTGGCGGAACTTCCCCAACTCCTGCTCGGCCAGGTAGTTGATGGAGCCCCGGGGGAAGTTGCCCTGCTTGTTGCGCTCTCCGGCCGGTTTGCCCATGAATATTTCCATGGCCTGATCCACCGTATCCACCGCCCGCACGCTGAACTTGCCCTCCCCGGCGGCGGCCACGATGTCCGGGTGCAGCATCAGGTTCTTGACGTTGGCCGTGGGGATGACCACGCCTTGCGCGCCGGTGAGCCCTCTCTCTTCGCACAGCCGGAAAAAGCCCTCGACCTTGAGGTTCACCCCGCCGATGGCCTGGGCCCGGCCTTGCTGGTCCATGCTGCCGGTGATGGCCAGGTCCTGCCGTAGGGGGAGGCCCGAGAGCTGGGACATCAGGGCCAGGACCTCGGCCAGGCTGGCCGAGTCGCCGTCGATCATGCCGTAGCTCTGCTCGAAGACCAGGCTGGCGGTGAGGGTCAAAGGGCCCTTTTGGGCGAAGCGCTCGCGCAAAAAACCGCCGATGATCAAAACGCCCTTGTTGTGGAAGGGCCCGGAGAGGTCGGCCTCGCGGTCCACGGTGGTGACCCCCTCCTTGCCCAGGCCCACGCTGGCCGAGATGCGGCTGGCCTTGCCAAAGGCGTAGTCGCCCAGGTCGTAGACCGCCAGGCCGTTTACCTGGCCCACCTGCTGGCCCTCGGAGGCCACGTTGATGAAGCCCCGGGTGATGGCCTCGCGCATGCGCTCCTCGATCATGGACGAGCGCCGCTGCCGCTGGTACACCGCCGCGGCCACGTCCTCGCCGTCGATGCTCTGGTGCTGGTTTTTCAGGGCGATGAAGTTGCTCTCCTTGACCACATCCTCCAGGTCCGACAGGCGCAGGGTGAGCCGCTCGCGGTCGCCGGCCAGCACGGCCCCTCGTTCGATGAGCCGGGCCACGGCGGTCCGGTGCAGGGGCAACAGTTCGTGCTTCCTGCCCAGGATGCACAGGTGGCTGATGAAGTCATCCACCTCCTGCTCGGCCCACTCCATGTGCTCCGACATTTGGGCGCGCACCTTGAACAGCTTGGGGAACTGGTGGTCATAGGCGTAGAGCAGGTGATAAAGCTGGGTCTCGCCCACCAGCACCACCTTCAGATCCAGGGGCACCGGCTGGGGTTTGAGGCTGCGGGTGATCATGTAGCCCAGCTGCTCCATAACGTCTTCCATCAGGACCTCGCGGTCCTTGAGCGCCCGCTTCAGCCCCTCCCAGGGTAGCCAAAGGCGCAAAAGCTCCAGCATGGGCAGCACCAAATAGCCGCCGTTGGCCTTGTGCAGGGCCCCGGCTTTGAGCAGGGTGAAGTCGGTCACCAGGGCGCCGAACTGGGCCTGGCGCTCGATGCGGCCGAACAGGTTGGGGAAGGTGGGGTTGGATTCCACCACCACCGGCGCGCCCTCGGTGGCCGAATTGTCCACAAAGACGTTGACCTTGTACTCCTTGAAGTCGGGTTTGTCCATTGGCATGGGAAAAGGCATTTGCGGGGCTTCCTTTTTCTGGAAGCGGTCGTAGTGCTCCACCACGTCCTGCTGCACCTGCTCCAGATATGCCAGCACCCGTTTCAGGCCTGCGTATTTCTGGGCCAACTCGCCCAGGAGGTGGCCCACCGCGCCCATCACCATCTTGCGGTCGTTTTCCTCCAAATCGGCGTTGAGCTCCTTTTCCAGGGCACTAACCGCGCGCAGGCTCTCGGTGACCTTGGCCTGAATCACGTCGCTCTTTTGGCGCAACTCCTCGCGCTCTTCGTCGCTCATCTCCCTGAGCGCGGACTCGGGCAGAGGCTCGTCGTTTTCGCCGGCCGGGGCCACCATGATACCGGTGGGTTCGAATTTCAAGACATAGCCCTGCTCCCGGGCCTGGCCGTCCAGGGCCTCGAAGATCTCGCTGCGCTTGCGCTTGAATTGGGCGGCCATGGCCTCCTTGCCCCGGGCATAGTCCTCGCTCTCAAACAACGCGGGGATCTTGGCCAACAGTACCTCCAGGAGCTTTTCCATGTCCCGGGCCAGTTCCTTGCCGTGGCCGGGCGGGAGCCTGAGTGCCAGGGGCTCGTCGGGCTGGGCGAAATTGTGCACGTAGACCCAATCGTCCGGGGGGTTGCCTTCGGCGGCTACTTTTTCCAGGAAGGTGCGCACCAAATGGGTCTTGCCGGTGCGCTGGGGACCGGCCACGAACACGTGGTAGTCCATGTTGCGCATGGCCAAGCCGAAGTCCAGGGCCTCCTTGGCCCGGTTCTGGCCCAGCACCGATTCCAGGCACTCGGCGGCGGTTTCGCTGGTCTCAAAGGGAACGTCCGCCGGATCAAAGCGGCGGCGCAGGGTCTCGGGAGTCAAAGGCGCGGGAAGCTCCAAGGGCATAGTGGCCTCCTGCCGACAGGCGTCTCATAACGATTGATTGTCACTGAATTAAGAGAATAACACAGCCCACAAGCGTTTGGCAGCCAAGGCTGGGGGGCTTAGTTGGAGCCGGCCGCCTGGTTCCACATAACGCTGCCGGCCATGCCGCGAAGCGCGGTCACCAAATGACTCAGGTCCGAGGACTTGTCAAGCACAGCCAAGCCCTTGATGCTGGGCAGCCGGCGGCCGCCTTGGCCCAACACCACCACGCCGCCGCGGTGCACCTTGCGCAAGGAGGTCACCCAGTGATCCAGGCGACCCTTGATGACATCGGCGTCGGTGACCAAGACATGCACCGGCTCCCGGCGCAGGCGGGCCATGGCTCCCCTCAGGTCCCCGCTGACCCCCACCCCGAAACCAGCCTCCTCCAACTCTTCGCGGTACAGCCTAGCCAAGGAGGGATTGCCCTCTATGACCATCACTCTCATCATCATGTCCCCCTGACGCGCCCACCGTACGGTGTTCAGACAGGTTGCGGACCTCTGGGTGGGCTTCCTTTATAATTATGCAAATTGGAGACCATTTTGGGATTCCTGAAATCGGGGGCTTAAATCCCGGGACAGCGCACTTCAGTGTCTATTTTTCGACGCATAACTGGGCATACCTGAGATTTATTATCAAAATTAGCCACGTTTACAATGTCATAAATATTTTTGTCCGAATTTGGACATATGTATTGTTTTAGACATATTATTTCCCTGCACGGAACCCAGGACATAACCCCGCACCGGCCAAAACCATATAAAGCCCATAGAAGTTTACTTAATAATCACTTGTAATAATTAATCATTATTACTTCAATTTTCAGCCGGCAAACTAATTCCGTTTTTGGCACCAGTTTTGCTATTACTTTTAGCCACATGATTTCGCCTGTGATCCTGAATAATTGGGAGTAACTGATGAAACGCGTTAGGAAGCCTCGTAAAAAGAGCAATTTCGTTCCCAACATTGACGTGGATGCATGGCTGGATGAAAATCCCCAGGCCATGATCAGTTGCCCCAACCAGCCCGGCCAACTCAAACTCACCAGGGAGGCCTGCGCCAAGCGCTACATGACCGCCAACGAACCCAGGTGGTCCAATATCGGCGCCGAGCCGTTTCACATTTTTGTATTCAAGATGAATCTGGTGGCCTGCCGCAAATGTCAGACAGGTGCTGAGCTGGCCAGCGAGATAAAGGTCAAGGCTGCTTAATTCTACCTCCTCCATTGCCAGGGCCGGTCACCCTCCGGCCCGGCGGAACCCGCGCTACCCCGGCGCGGGTTCTTTTTTTGGGCCACGCGGGTTGCGGGCCTGAAGCTTGGCCTCTAAAATGTTTGGACTTCATGCTGCTCTATAGCCGCAAGCGCAGGAGAATCCAATGGCCAAATCGCTGGTGCAGAAAATCATCGAGGAACATCTGGTAGAGGGGCGTTTTGAGCCCGGCAGCGAGATCGCGCTTAAAATCGATCAGACCCTGACCCAGGACGCCACCGGCACCCTGGCCTCCCTGGAGTTCGAGGCCCTGGGGCTGGACCGGGTGCGCACCGAGGTCAGCGTCTCCTACGTGGATCACAACATCTTGCAGGGTGATTTCAAAAACCCCGACGACCACCGCTTCCTGCGCTCCATCGCCGCCCGCTACGGCCTCTGGTTCTCGCCGCCGGGCAACGGCATCTGCCACCAACTTCATATGCTCAACTTCGGACGGCCCGGCGCCACCCTGCTGGGTTCGGACTCCCACACCGTGCATGGCGGCGGCCTGGGTATGCTGGCCATGGGCGCCGGCGGCCTGGACGTGGCCGCGGCCATGGCCGGCCAGCCCTTTTACCTGGCCTGCCCCAAGGTGATGGGCGTCTCCCTGACCGGCACCCTGCCCTATGGCGTGGGCGCCAAGGACATGATCCTGGAGCTTTTGGGCCGGCTGTCGGTCAAAGGCGGCGTGGGCTACGTTCTGGAGTACTTCGGCCCCGGCGTGGCCCACCTGGACGTGTATCAGCGCACCGCCATCACCAACATGGGCGCCGAACTGGGCGCCACCAGCAGCGTCTTCCCCAGCGATGAGCGCACCGAGGAATTCCTCACGGCCCAAGGCCGCGCTGAAGGCTACCGCCCCCTGGCCGCGGACCCGGGCTGCGCCTATGATCATATCGAAGAAATGGACCTAACAAAACTGGAGCCCTTGGTGGCCTGTCCCTCCAGCCCGGACGCGGTGCGCCCAGCCGCGGAACTCACCGAGGTGGCGGTGGAGCAGGTGCTCATGGGCTCCTGCGGCGGCGGCTCCTACCGCGACATGATGATCCTGGCCGGCGCGCTGAGGGGCAAGCAGGTGGCGCCAGGGGTCAGCCTGGCCCTGAACCCCGGCTCGCGCCAGGCCCTGGCCCAGGTGGCGGCCAACGGCGCCCTGGCCGAGTTGTTGGCCGCCGGCGTGCGCCTGCACCAGTCCGGCTGCCTGGGCTGCATCGGCATGAGCCAAGCCCCGGCCACGGGCACCGCCTCCCTGCGCACCTTCCCGCGCAACTTCCCGGGCCGCTCGGGCACCAAGGACGACCAGGTGTATCTGGCCGGCCCCAAGGTAGCCGCGGCCACCGCCCTAGCCGGACACATCGCCGATCCCCGGCAATTGACGGACGCCTTCAGCCCGGTGCCGCCGCCGCCGGACATTCATCCCGAGGCCCTAGTGCCGCCGCTGGCCGACGGCGCGGGCGTGGAGATCCTGCGCGGGCCCAACATCACGCCCTTCCCCGACCTTGCGCCTTTGCCCGAGGACCTGAGCTGTACGGTGACCATCAAGGTGGGCGATCACATCACCACCGATCACATCATGCCCGCGGGCAGCAAGATATTGCCCCTGCGCTCCAACATCGAAGCCATCAGCCAGTACGTCTTTTCCGGAGTGGATAGCTTGTTCGCCGAAAAAGCCCGGGCCGC
>JANQFN010000103.1 GCA_028277825.1 Desulfarculaceae bacterium | reverse complement strand
TTGGCTCCCGCAAAGATGACTGGCTCCCGACGCGGCCCCTTGGCCGCCCAAGCCTTGGGCCGCCTTGCCAGCGCTTGGCTGGCTGTGCCGGGCTTGGGTACAAACCGTACACTGATAGCGTAGACGTTTTCTTCATAACACACCGATAAATGCTACCCGCATCGCCAATGCCGTCCAACCTTCGTGAAATATCCGGGCTAGCTGGTCTCGAAACGGCGCAAAAAGGCCAGCACGTCCAGCCAGCTCCCTTCCACGTCCACCTTACCCTTGGCGTACAGCGAGACCGGCCCCACTAGGCCAAAGATCATCTGGCGGTAGTCATTGGCCTTGAGGCTCACCACTCCCACCGGCTTAGGCGTGCCGGGCAGGGGATCGCCCTGGGTGATCTCGGCCACGCCGTTTCGCACCGTAACCACGTAACGCTGTTTGACGTCCGGGAAGTCAAACACCAGGGATTCGTGTACATCCATGGCAGCGCCTGGCTTGAGCTTGCTGGGCATCACCGTGAAAATCGACTCCAAGGGCACCTGCGCAACCATGCGCGGGTCCAACTTGGGTTTGGCCACCGGGGCCGGGCCCTGCTTCAACTCCTGCACGGTCTCCAGCAGATAGGCCCGGCCATTGGTGTTGGACACCGTAGCGGCCAGTTTTGTGTAAGCCTGAGCCAAAGCCTGGTTCAAAGCCTTTGCCCGGTCACCAATGGCCAGACCGCTGTCCCTGAGCTTGGCCAACAGATGCACCGCCCAACGCACCTGGCCTTGGGCCAGGGCCTCCTGGGCAAGGGACATCACCTTGTCCGCCCCGCCCATCAGTTCCACCTCGCCGGCGGCGGCCCGGGCCGGGGCCACGGGGTAGAGGCGGTCGGCGCGGCCGTCGAACCAGCCCAGGTGGTTGTTGTAGATGGCCTTCACCGACCAGTCGATCTGGCCGTATAGCTCCTTGAGATAGGGCAGCTTGGCCAAATGCGGCGGCAGCTTGATTTCCTGGGCCAAGGTGTCCACATCCTTGCCCTGATTGGCCCCGCGCACCACCGAGTCGCGCACCCACTGGATGCCGTCACGGTAGTTGGTCAGGATGGTGTTGATCTTTTCCCTGCCGTGCAGCGGCTGGGTGTGATTAGGCACCAAATGCTCGGGTTCAAAGCGCCTCATGGCGTCCAGGGATTTGATCCAGTCTGACACCGGCCGCGGGCTGGTGCCGCGCACTGTATATAGATTGGGGAAGGTCCAGTAAAAATTGTCGCCGGCGATCAGGGTCTTGTCGCTGGGCACCCAGATAAAGAGCTGGTCATGGGTCTCGCCGTGGGCCTCGACCAGCTCGATTTTGACGCCGTCGAAGTCCAGCACCTGCTTGCCACTGAAGGTGTGGGTGGGCAACAAGAGCCCGCTGTCCAGGGCCGCGGCCAGGTCGGGCCGACGGCCGATGGCCGAGCAGGGAACGTCGGCCAAAGACACCCGGCGTCCGAACTGCCTCCCTCCCCGGAGGCTCTCGATGGGCACGAACAGGGAGTACTGCTTCATCAGATGTTCGGGCAATTCGGCCGTGGCCCAAATGGGCACCCCCGGTTTGGCGAACTCGGCTGCCCCGCCCACGTGGTCGATGTGGGAGTGGGTGTAGATCACTGCCACTACCGGACCGGGCGGCGCCTTGGCGACCAGGGCCTTTTTAATGGCTCGGGCCCGGGGCCGGCTCATGGCCGGATCCACGATCACATTGCCCTCTGGCGTGTGGATCAGCACCGTGTTGGCCAGGTCAAAGCCGATGGCCGCCCACACGTGTTCTGAGATCCGTTCCACCCGAGGCGGCCCGATAATCTTTTCACAGTGCTCGGCCAGCATCTGAGGCGTGGCCACTGACTCCCCCTTGGCCGGAGCCTGCTCCTGGCCGCAGCCAGCCACAAGCAGCGCGGCCCACAAGGCAACCATAACCAGCGTCAACCTGGATAGCGGCAAATCCATCTGCTTTCCTCTCTTGATATGGAACCGGCAGGCGCTGGCATCATTATAGACTAGAGCGCGCCTTATGAGGTGGTATCCTGCATACATCGTCCGGCCGCCCGCTGGGAAATCGTTGCACTGCCCTTAGCGAGGAGTGAGATCATGGCCCGCCTGGAGAACATGCCCGAACCCATGAAGTCCCATTTGGCCAAGCTGCCCTGCCCCACCTTCGAAGACAACCCCTGGGCCGAGGGACCGCCTTTGGACCAACGCCGGGTGGCGCTGATCTCCACTGCCGGGCTGCATCGTTTGCACGATGCGCCCTTCACCGGCTTTTCCGGCGAGTAGCGGGTGATCCCGGGCGAGGTGTCCGCGGCCGATTTGGTGATGAGCCACATCTCCACCAACT
>JANQFN010000087.1 GCA_028277825.1 Desulfarculaceae bacterium | reverse complement strand
GCCTCGGCCTCGGCCTTGACCTCGATGGTCTCCTGCTCGGGCTCGGGCGCGGCCTCTGCGGCCGCCTCGCCGCCCTGCTCGGCGGCATAGGCCTCGGCGAACTCCTCCATGGACTCAGGCGTGGCGCCGCCTTCGACGTCCATCCAGGAGTCGGAGTAGAGTATCTTGCCCAGGATGGCCAGAGAGCCGGCCACGAAGGTGCGGCCGATACCGGGGTCCACCTCGCCGGGCTCGTTGATCTCGCCGTCCATCACCTTGTGCACGATCTGAACCAGCTCGGGGTGGTGACCCTGGGCGATCTGCATGATCAACAGGTCCTCGTAGTCCACGATGGAGCTGTACATGCCGTAGCGTTCCATCATGATCATGTAGATCTGGTTCAGGGGCTCGCGCCAGGGAGTGCCGTTGGAGATGTTGGACAGGCCGTTGGTGCCTTTGGCGCCGGGGCAGATGTCCTGCAGCATCTCCAAAAAGGCCAGGGTGGACATCAGCTGTTCCTGCTGGATGTTCACCGGGGTCACGATGGGGTCCACGAACAGGCGCTCGTTTTCGATGCCCAGCTCGTTGGCCGCATAGCAAAGCTCCACGCACAGGGCGGAGCGCTCGTTTTCGTCCCGGGGCAGGCCGTCGGGGCCCCAGAGCAGGGCCACCGCCTCGGCGTCGTACTTGGCCACGATGGGCCACATCACGGTGTAGCGCTCGGGACGGGCCATGACCGAGTTGACCAGGGCGGTGCCTTTGTGCACCTCCAGGCCGGCCTCGATGGCCTCGATGTTGGAAGTGTCCAGGGCCAGGGGCACGTCGTCCACCACCTCCTGCACCGTCTGCACCACCCATTGCATCAGCTCGGGGCCGCCCTTGCGCGCCGGGCCCAGGTTGATATCGATGTAATCCACGCCGGCGGCCTTCTCGGCCAGGGCCAGCTTTTGGATGGGATCGGGGTTGCGGTCCTTAAAGGCCTTGCCGATCTCGGTTTTGATTACGTTTAGGTTCTCGCCGATAGTAATCATTGGTCACCCTCTTCAAATAAATAGTACGTGGCGGCGCTTATCAGGCCGACCACTCCTTCAGGAACTTGGTCAAGTGCGCCGCCTCCCGCGGACCCACCTGGATGTTCCATCCGGGCAACTCCTCTTCCACGTCGCCGGCGATGGCCGCGGCGTAGCCGGGGATGATCAGCGAGGTATGGTCTATCTTGTCCTCGATGCCGATCTTCTTAACGAACATGCCCACGTCGTCGCCGGAGAACTTGCCGGCGGCCCAGGCGGTCATCACGCTCAGGCCCTCGGTGTCCTTGATCAACAGCCAGGCCGGCACGCGGGACGACTCGATCTCGCCGCTGACGATGAAGTAGGTCAGCGAGAAGTTGGTGGTGATCAACAGGGGGCTTGCGGCCTCGGGGCCGCCGATCTCGTAGATGCCCTCGGTCACGGTCATGGGCCGCTGCGGGTCAGTGTAGATGTTTAGGCGCTCCAACAGCAGCGGGAACACCACCTCGGCGGTGAGGTCATCCAGCACCACGATGCCGGCGTACTTGGCAATCAACATCGCCGCGGCCACCACCTGCTCGCCCAGGGAATCGCCCAGTTCGTTGGCAAAGGCGATGGTGGGGAAGCCCAGGATGCGGTTCTGCTGCATCAGGGCGGCGCGGCGCAGCGCCAACTGGTCCTCGAAGACGCCGGCGATGTCGCGGGCGCCGGTGTCCAAGACCAGGTCCTTGTGGCCGGCGGCGGTGAGTTCGTCGGAAAGCTCGGCCACCTCGTCGATGTCCACGCCTTTGACCGCCAGGGGGCAGCCCAACTCACCGGCCAGGGCGCTCATCTTGTCGGCGTTGGCGTTCGTGGCCGCATACAGCAACGGATTGTTGTCCTTGAGCGCCTTGGCCGCCGGGGCCATGACCTCGGGGTCCTCGCAGGCCAGGATCACCGACAAGTCCGAGTTGTCGATGACTTCTTTGGCCGCGGCCTCGAACTTGGCGGCGTCACCGGAGTCGCAGACCAAAAACACCAACTCGGGGCGCAGGTTCAGGCCCACGCGCTCGAACTGGAAGCTGGCCCAGTTCTTCACCTTGTCGGCGATGCCTTCGTCGGTGTCCTTGATCAGCCCGGCGATGCCCGGCGGGTTGAAAAAAGTCTTTTCGTGGCGGAACATCACGGTCTCGCCGCCGATCTTGGTGGCGGTGTCGCCGTAGCCCACCGTAAGGGGACGGATGGGGGGGGCGCTGGCCTCGGCCAGCTGCTCGCGCGCCTCGTCGGATACGTAGGGGCAAGCGTCCAGCTCCGCCTTGCCCGCTGCCAGGTTCATGGCAAAGGCAAGGCAGGTGGGCACCCCGCACTCCCCGCAGTTGGTCTTGGGGAGTAGTTTGAAAATTTGAATGCCGGTCAGGGCCATGGTCCACTCCTTCCCGAGGAACCTTAAATATGAGAAGTCGTCAGCAGGGGGGCCCCGGGCCGGGGGCCCCCCTGTTTGGTTCTAGGTTTAGCCGGTGATGGGGTCCATCTCCAGGGCCGGATGACCGACCTTCTGCAGGAACTCCAGCACCGTGGCCTCGTCGGTGCCCACGGTCTCATCAGCGATCTTCTCAATCAGGTCCGGCACGCCCAGCTCTTCGCCGCGGCGCTCCAGGCCCTCCTTGAGCTCTTCCTTGAGGCTCTTGGGCATCCACACCATGCGCAGCAGGCCGCCGTCGCCGGAGACGTACTTGCGCTGGATCACGTTGTACTTGGAGTGACCCACGAAGCCGGGCGAGGACTGACCGCCGCCCATGACGCCCGCCAGGGTGGTGAACTTCATGCCGCAGGGGGTCTCGCCGGTGTAGTCACGATGCACCGTCATGATGCCGTTGCAGGTGGGCAGCACCGCCGCGATGCACTCGCAGCAGCCGCAGGTGGTCATGGGCTCGTTGAGCAAGCTGTAGAAGTTGTAGCTCTCCACGGCCCCGCGGGAGGCCTTGGACACGAACTCATTGACACCCGCCCAGTTGCCGAACACCTCGTCCAGGCACTCGCCCTTCTCGATGGGCTGGTTGGGGCCGGTGGGGTTGATCTCGTAGCTGGCCTTGCAGTCCATCCAGTTGTAGGCGCCGCAGAGGCCGGTGCGCTCGGGGCTGACCACGCAGACGTGGGTGGGGGCGAAGGACTGGCACAGGGTGCAGGAGTAGAAGATCTCCTCCGCCTCGTCGGTCATGTTCTCCACGCGGCTGTCGCGGGCCTTGTAGGCGGCCTTGGCCTTTTCGGTGAACTTCTCCACCTCCTTCTCGTCGGTGATGAGGGTCACCTCCACCTTGTCCAGGATGGAACCGAAGTCCTTGTGGAACATGTCGTGGATGATCTGGCCGATGTCCTTGAGGGTGAAGCCCTTGTCCACCGCCGGACGGCCCAGGCGGATCCAGGCGATATCGCGCTGTCCGATGTGCATGATGCCCTGGGCGTAGTTGATCAGGTGATGAATCTGGCGCTCCAGGATCGGCTCGAAGTCCGGCTGCATCTTGCGGCCGGCCACCTTCACGAAGATGCCCAAGGGCAGGCGTCCGCCCTCGTCGCCCAGGTCGGTGATGTCATTGCCCTCGATGGTGATCTTGCCGTCCTCGATGGCGTCCATGTCCGCCATCTCCACCAGCTCGGTGGCCTGGGTCTTGCCGCCGCCGAACTCCACGAACAGGTCGTCTTTTCTGATGCGCTCGCCCTCGAAGGCCGCACCGTAGCTCAAGGGGATGTCCACCTTGGTGATCACGGTCTTAAGACCGCGGACCTCGACCGACTTCTGCACCATGTCCTTGTGGGCCACGTTGGCCACCACGTGCTCGTAGGTGCACACGCCGGTGGGCAGGATCTCGGGGATGTCGGTGTCGGCGATGGTGGGGAAGCCCCAGTTCACGCAGCCGGCCGCGTTGGCCGCCCACTCGGCGCCCACGTCGCCCAGGGCGTTGACAAAGGCGAACACGCGGTCCTTGTTGTACATCAGGATGCGCTCATAATCGCCGGGGCGCACGCCGCCGAAGGCCATGGCCGCGCGGTTGGCGAAGCCCAGGGCGAAGACCGCGGCGCTGATGTCGGGCCCGAAGGGCACCAGGCGGGTGTTCCAGCCGATCTGCACGCCGGCCTCGATGAGCTGCTCGGTGAAGGTGGTACCGTTTTGGTTGGCGCACATGAACACGTAGAGGTTCCGGCGCTGGTACTCCTCGGCGATCTCCTTGGCCGTTTCCGGATCCGGGGCGGCGCCCACGATGGCGGCGAAGCCCGGAGCCGAACCGTCCACGAACTCCACGCCGCGCTTACGCATGATGGTGTCATCGGCGGCGCCCAGCCAGATGCGGCCGTTCTCCAGGTCGCAGTCCTCGCTGGGCAGATAGAAGTCCGGGTCGTCCACGTAGCGGATGGCCTCGTGGATCTCCTCGGCGAACAGGGTGGACATGCCCGCATCCAGCAAGGGCCCCAGGTAGGGCAGGTGATGGATGCGCTGCACGTGGTCGGGCAGAAGCTTGCGGCAGATTTCTAAGACCTTGCCCGCGTCTTCCAGGTTCTTGACCGGGATGCCCAACAGGGAATAGATGATGGGCAGGTAGTAGGCGGTGTTGGGGAACTCCAGCTTCTGCTCCGGGCCATACTGCTCCACGGCCCGGTTGTAGATGCCCTCCACCTTGGAAACGATATTGTAAGCGCCCTGAATGGCGGCAAAGGCTACTAGTTTGGACATTTTTTAACGTCCCCTTTCTCTTTAGGCCTACGCGGCGTCCAGCGCCTGGCGGCTGGCCATATCCATGAGCACGCGCTCTTTCTTGGTGTCCAGTCCCAGCGCGGCGCGCTTCTTGTCGATGTGGGCGATAATGGCGGCGGCCTGATCCAGCGGATCCACGATCATGTCCCACTTGCCGCCGTAGATGTCTTCCAGCTCCTCGAACAGGTGCTTTTTGAAGCGCGGTGCGCCGTTGACCGGCAGGCCCACGCCGAAGATGGTGTAGACGCCGGAGGTAACGAAGTAGTGGCCAATGGCGATGGCCTTCTCGCTCATCCACTCCGGCGCGCAACCGGCCGCGGGCAGGTCGCTGATGTCCTTGCCCAGGCCGCCGGCCTTGACCACCTCGGTGGCCGCCAAGAGGATGCGGGAGTTGTCCACGCAGGCGCCCATGTGCAAGACCGGCGGGATGCCCACGGTCTCGCAGACCTCGGCCAGGCCGGGGCCGCAGTAGACGCCGGCCGACTCGGGAGTCAACAGGCCCGCCTTGCCGCAGGCCATGGCGGTGCAGCCGGTGGTCAAGACGATCACGTCGTTTTTGAGCAGTTCCTTGATCAGGGTCAGGTGGGCGGCGTCGTGGATGGTGCGGGCGTTGTTGCAGCCCACCACACCGGCGATGCCCCGGATGCGGCCATTAATAATGTTGTCGTTTAAGGGAACGTAGGAACCGCGGAAGGTGCCGCCCAGGTGGTAGCCGATGGCTTCGTAGGAAAAGCCCACGACCATCTTTTCCTTCTGGGTGGGGATCATGACCTCTTGTTCGCGGGTGGTGTAGTTGTCGATGGCCGCGCGCACGATCTTCTTGGCGTCCTCTAAAGCGTGGTGCTCGTCGAACTCGATGTGCTCGGCATCGCCGGACTCCATCATGGCCCGGGGGTTGGTGGTGATGATCTTGGTGTGATAGCACTCGGCGATGTTGGCCAGGTTCTCCATCACGCACTGCACGTCCACCACCATGGCGTCCAGGGCGCCGGTGACCACCGCCAGCTCCTGCTGCAGGTAGTTGCCGGCAATGGGCAGGCCGTGGCGCACCAGGATCTCGTTGGCGGTGCAGCACATGCCGGCCAGGGTGATGCCGGCGGCTCCCTTGGACTTGGCGTACTCGATGATCTCCGGGTCCTGGGAGGCCACCACGATCATCTCGCTCAAAAGCGGCTCATGGCCGTGCACGATTATGTTGACGTTCTCTTCTTTGAGCACGCCCAGGTTGATCTCGCCCTGGATGGGGTAGGGGGTGCCGAACATCACGTCTTGTAAGTCGGTGGCGATCATGGCGCCGGCCCAACCGTCGGCCAGGGCGGCACGGGTCATCTGCTTGGTAAGGTTGCGGAAGTCCTGGTCCACGCCCATGTGGGTGCGGTGCATGATCTCCACGATCTCGCGGTCGATGCCGCGGGGGATCACGTCCAGCTCTTTCCACAGGTCATAGCGGGCCTCGGGCGCGCGCTTGGCGTAGACGATCTCGCCCTCCTGCTGACCCCACTGGGCCAGGGCCTTGACGCCCACGTCCTCGGCGATCTCCATCAGGTCGCGCTCCTGCTCCACCTTTTCGCCGTCATCGCCTTCCACCATGACGGTTGTGGCCACGCCGTAGTCGGGCGCGATCTGCAGGAGTTTCTCGGTGTCCTGGATGCCGAAGTCGGTGGTCTCGCCCCGGGCGGCGGCCAGGAAAACCTCGGCCACGCCGCGGCCATGGTCGCTGTGCGCGGCGGAGCCGGCGGCTACCATGCGGGCGAAGTTACGGGCGGCAATGGTCTCGGGCGTGGCGCCGCAGAGGCCTTTGCGCACGTCTTTGCCTTCGATGCCCTTCTTGGGCAGGGGCAGGCGGCAGGGGCCCTGGGAGCAGACCTTGCAGCAGGTGCCTTGCTCGCCGATGTTACAGGGCTTCATGGTGACGGCCCGGTCGAAGATGGTGTCGCAACCATCGGCCTGGGCCTTGGCCAGCATCTGGATGGTGGCCTGGTCAACGCTGACCTCCTTGGGGTTGGCCACTTTCGCCTTCTTCTTCTTGGGCGCGGCCTTAATCTCTTCTGCCGACATCAGAGGTTCCTCCTCTTCTTCCATAAGGGTTTGGCTTTTAAGCCCCCTCTCAATAGATCTCTTAGTTTCCCTCCGGCCAGGGCCTCGGCCTTTGGCCGGCTATGGTTTGTTTGTGGGCTCCCTCGGCTCCCTTTCCGGCGCTCAGACTGTCTGGCCTTCCCGCCGGTCCCTTGAGCCTCCCCTCCTTTAATGGATATATGGTTCAGAAGCCCCGGCGGCATGGGGGCCGCCAGGGGCCTCGTTTTTTTAATGCTTGTCCCGGAGCAAGCCACCGCCGCGAAGGCGCCAGCGGGCCACGGTCTTGACGATGTAGGCGGCGTCGGGGCCGGCCACGCCGGCTTCCCGGTCCTCGCCGTATTCCACATCGTCCTCGTCCTCGTACTCGTCTTCGTCTTCATACATGGCGGCGCGGGCGGCGCGCTCGGCGGCGCGTTTGGCCCGAAGCTTGTCCAGCTCGGCGGCCTGGGCGGCCTTCTTGTCGGCGCGCGCGGCCTCGGCGGCCTCTTCCTCGGCTTTCTTCTTGGCCTCTTCGGCGGCCGCAGCCTCCTCGGCGGCCTTGGCCTTGGCCTCTTCAGCCGCCTTGGCCTGGGCCGCGGCTTCCGCCTTGGCCTTGGCATCGGCCTCGGCGCTGGCCTTGGCCTCCTCGGCCGGAGCCGGCGCGGCTTCCGCCTCGGGCTTGGCTTCGGCGGCCGGGGCCGGGGCGGCTGCGGGCTTGGGCTTGGGCGCGGCTGCCGGTTTAGCCGCCGGCTTGGCTGCGACCGGGGCCGGTGCCGGCTTGGGCGCGGCAGCGGGCTTGGCCGCCGGCTTGGCGCCGGGGATCAGCTCGGCCTTGGGCCGGTCGCTGGCCACCTTTTCGGCGGCGGGGGCGCGCTCGGCCATGATGGCGTCGATGAAGCCGTGAATCAGCTTGACCGTCTCGGGGTGCCGGATCAAGAGGATGTCGCTGCCGGCCATCAGGTAGGCCACCGCCGCGGTGGCTTCCATCATCACGCCGCGCTTCATGGCGTCGCCCAGCTCAGGCGCGTCTTCCTCGGTCTGGTTGGCTTCCTTGCTCTTCCAGACCTCATTGCCCACGTTGTTGATCATGGGCAGCACCAGCTTGTCGTCATCAGACACCAGGGCGGCTTCGCGGATGCGCTCCATCACCGAGTAGGAGTACTCCAGGCCGTAGCCCAGACCGCCGGTGGTGGGGTCGATGACCAGCTTGTCCATGGGCACGCCCAGGTTGCCCAACAGGATGTTGAGCTGCTTGGCCAGGTTGACGTCGATGGGGCTGGAAGAGATCAGGGACTGGCCATAGGCCAGGGCGGCGGCGCCGATGGCCTTGTGGTTGTCCTCGTCCACCGGGCCCAGGAGCAGATTCTTGCCCGAGAAGTCCTCGGCGATCTGCTTGAGCACCTCGGCGTCCTTGGCCGGGCTGGCGCTGCCCCAGACGATGACCGGAACCTCCACCGCCTCCAGGACCTTGCCCACCACCGCGCTGGCCGCCTCGGGCGAGGCGTCCTCGCCGTTGGGGTCGGTGGACTTGAGCTGCACCACGATGGCGTCGGCGCCGAACTCTTCCACGTTCTTTTTGGCCCAGGCCGCGGGATCGCCCAGCACGTCGCCAAAGGGCGCCTTGGCCGCCTCCGGCCACTCGGTGGGCTCCATGTCCCACACCTCCATGGCGATTACGGGCTTGTCGGGCATCTGGCCTTCGAAGGTGTGGAAGGCATAGCAATCCTCGCCACCCACGGTGAGGGCCTTATCGCCCTGCCCCAGGGTCACCTCCATGATCTGGCCGGAGTATTTTATGGTTGGAACTTCAAAGGCCACAGTATTTCCCTCCAACTGCAAAAGGGCTGAAAGCTCTAGCTAACTCCCTAGTATGAGGTACTAAAACCTATATGTTTCCGGCCTGCCGTATCTTTGAGGTGGCTAGGGCCTCTAACCGCCCGAAACGGCAAACCAATACCGCTATTTGTGAGTAACGGTACAATGCTTGCCAAAAAAAATCTGGCCACTTTTTGTAGTCCTTAAGAAAAGGCGCCAACAAAGCTAATATAATCCCCGGCAAGTGTCAAGAAAAAATGCATAACCTACCGTGATCCTTGGCGAGTACGCCTATTTTTTCCTACCAAAATACCGGTGTATGCAAATTATTGCGCAGGCAACAGCTTGGCCATGGCCTCAAACACCGCCTTACGGGCCGGATTTTCCGGGGGCAGTTCGCTGGTGGGCTTGCCCGCCATGTCAAAATCCGCCAATTCCGGGTCGTCGGGCACCACACCGGCCAATTCCAGGCCCATCTCTTCGATAACCTTGAGCATTTCCTCGGTGGGCTCGCTGCGGACCATGGAGAGGATCAAATGGGCCGAGCCACGCAAGACCCCTATTTCCTTGGCCAATTCCGTTACCCGCTGCGCGGCCTGCAAAGAGCGGCGGCTGGGGTCGGAGATCACCAAAAACAGGTCCACATGCTGGGTGGTTACCCGGCTGATGTGTTCCATGCCGGCCTCGTTATCCACCACCAGGTATTTATAGTTGTCAGCCAGGTTGTCCATACACTCGGTCAACAAGTGGTTGGCCGCGCAGTAACAGCCCGAACCCTCGGGACGGCCCATGGCGATCAGGTCATAGCCCGGGGCCTCGGCCAGGCACTGGTTCACCCGCATCTCGATGAACAGGTTCTTGGTCATGCCTTCGCTCTGGCCTTTTTTCATGTCCTCCCGGGCTTCGCCCAGGGTGCCGAACAACTCCAAGCCCAGGACCTCGTTCAAGTTGCTGTTGGAGTCCGCGTCCACGGCCAGGACCGGAGACATGCCATTTTCCACTAGATAACGCACAACTAGGCCGGCGATGGTTGTTTTGCCCACACCGCCCTTGCCTGCCACGGCGATGGTATAAGCCAATGCTATTACTCCCAGGTTTTGGCTATTTATGTACAATTAGCAAACCTAAGGCAAGCCCCGGTAACTGTCAAGGCTTTTTGGCTGGCACGGGGCTGTGAACAAATCTTATTGCATGTGAGGGTGCCCCGGATTTATCATGGAATTTATTAAAGCGGGTGATGGGGAAGTTGTCGTTTGAAAAGTCCCTGGCCGTGCCGGGCGATGCAGCGGGGTCCGTCCCTCTTGCCTTTTTGTTAAATAGCAAAGCTTTTATAAGAGGTTAAGTTGTCAGACCATGACTTGTGGCCTGGGGTGGCCCGGCGTCTGCGCGCCCAGGTGAGCCCTAGGGAATTCGAGACTTGGCTTAGGCCCCTGAAACTCCGCCTGGAGGATTCCCGGGCGATATTCACAGTGCCCAACCGTTTTTTTGCCGATTGGCTCAGTGAACGCTATTTGAGCGCTATCAACCAAGCCCTGATGAGTGAGTCCGGCAACCATTTGGAGACCGTTTTCGAGGTGGCCGATCAGGAACCCTCGCCGGCCGTGGTGACCCCGGCCCCGGCCGAGGTGCCCCGGGAGTTGTCCCTGAATCCAGCCTACACTTTTTCGTCTTTTGTAGTGGGCCCTTGCAACGAGCTGGCCCACGCCGCCTGCCAGGCGGTGGCCGACCAGCCGGGACGCCAATACAACCCCCTGATGATCTTCGGCGGCTCCGGACTGGGCAAGACCCACCTGGTTTCGGCAGTGGGCAATCAGCTGACAGGGCGCGATCCGGGCTTTTTGGTGCACTACACCTCCTCCGAGGCCTATTCCAACGAAATGATCCAGGCGGTGCGCTTTGACGGCATACAAAGTTTTCGCAATAAATACCGGCAGGTTGACTGCCTTATTATCGACGACATACAGTTTCTGTCCGGCCGGGAGCGCACCCAGGAAGAATTTTTTCACACCTTTGACTCCCTGTTCCAGAGCGGCAAACAGATCGTCTTGACCAGCGACAAGATGCCCCGGGACATCCCCGGTCTGGCCGGGCGTCTGCGCACCCGTTTTGAGTGGGGCCTGCCCGCGGATCTGCAAACCCCGGACGAGGAGACCAAGATCGCCATCTTGCAACGCAAGGCCGCCGAGAAAAACCTGGTGCTTTCCCGCAAGGTTGCCTCTTATCTCTCCCGCCAGCCGGAAAGCTCGGTGCGGGTGCTGGAGGGCTATTTGAACCGCCTGATGGCGGTGAGCCGCCTGCAGGGAGTGGAAGCGGACCTGGAACTGGCCCGGCAGGTGGTGGGGCCCCTGGTCAGCGAACGCCAAGTGGGGGTAGACGAAGTGCTGGGTGCTGTGGCCTCGCACTATGGCCTCAAGGTGGCCGACCTCAAGGGATCCCGTAAAACCAGAGACATAAGTCATCCCCGGCAGGTGGCGATGTACCTGGCCCGGCGTCTGACCCGTTCTTCCTTTCCCGAGATCGGCCGGGCCATGGGCGGCAAGGACCACTCCACGGTGGTAAAAGGGGTCAAACGGGTGGAGCAATTGATGGCCAAGGACCCGGAGTTGGGCGAGACCGTACGGGTGGTGGAGGCGGCCATCCAGGGCGGACGGCGCGGCGGCTAGGAACCCGCAACTTTATAAATTTTCAGACATTTTGGCGCTAGGACAAAAAACCGCTTTACAAAATGGTTTTCATGCCTTTAAGCTAGTCGCGTTTTAGGGGGATGACCTGGGGGATTCCGAATTAATGCAACCACTCCTGCCCTGGGGCCGTCCGGCTTCATGGCGTTCTGTTTTGAGGACCTGCGCTGCCTTCGGATTTGCTCATCGTCTTCCCCTTTTAAGATCAAATAGTTGTTTGATTGGACCTTTGCCGGGGAACACCCTGGACAAGACCTTGGATGGGTTGGCTTTATTTTGTGAAGGGGGAACCATGACTCTGAGAAACAAGAATTTTTCTAAACAAGCACCCACTTTTATCATGTTGACATGCTTGATATTTTTAGGAGCCTGCGCTTTTTCGGCCGTGGACCGCCCCCAAATCGGTCCCCAAGACGGAACCATGCAAAGCCAGTTCAAATTGCCGCCTGAGGACCTTTATATTTTAGCCAAGATCACCGCAGGCACCATGGGCTATGGCATCTTGCGCGAAGACGAGTCCACGGGCAAGATCGTCACCGACCTAAAGCCCATAACCACAGTGGGCAATTGCGAGTGCGGCACCTGGAACGGCGTGCCCGTAACAGGAAACGTGGACTCGGCCATGATCTTGACTGTGAGCCGTATCGGGGCAGGCGTTTCCTCCCTTAAAGTGCAGTCCCGCTTTGCCGCCCGCTTCATCGGCAGAAACCTTTACGGTATGATCACCCGGGACGAGACCTACCGCTGCGCCGGCACCGGTGCCTTGGAGAAAAACTTTATTACCACTGCTCGAAACCTGGCGGTGAATTGGAAACCGGGTTCTGGTGCGAGCATGGAGGTGCCCAAGGCGAAGCCGCAACCTAAACCATCGGCAGTGGAACTTAAAGCAGCCCAACTCAAGGCCCAAAAAAAGAAGGATGACGCCGGAGACGTGGACAAATCCATGGACGAACCCATTGCCCCCACCGATCCCAAGTTGTACCGGCTCAAGGCGCTCTATGCCATGGGTCTGATCAGCAAGCGGAGCTTCGAAGCTCAGAAGGCGCTGCTGGAGGCCCGGGAAAAACCCTGAACCCAGCCCCACACCCCGGGTCGGGATCAGACCGGGGTATGGGGTTTCAATCTGACCGGGCAATTGTTGAAAACCTTGGCAAGCTTGGCGGGCCCGGTTCAAATTTTGACGGCTTGCTTGAAATACGTTGAATCTTAATTCCCGCCAAATCCATAGCTTGGCGCACTTATCAACCTTTGCACCGTTAATTGTGTATTACGATTATATTTAAGAAAGATAATAATATATCTATATGTCCCAGGCGGTTGTTGAACCACCTTGTTTGTCCTGTTGGGTTTGAAGAGGGTTCAGAATGAAAGCAAGGCGACCAGAGGTGTCAAAATTTAGTGAACCAATAATTCTGCTGTAAAAATTCAAGTCTACCCCAGCCCAAAGCAGGCCGTCGCTTGAGTTCCCCGTGGTAGAACCTTTGGTTCAAGCATCATGATATCGCGTTTTTTGACTCCTTACTTAGCGATCCATTTGTCCATTCACCTCCCAGACATCCGATTGCTCCCCGGCTGTTTTACTCAAAGCCTCCGGCTTTTGGCCTTTTATAATTCCAAAGGGCTCCATCCCTTGTTATTTCTTAGAAGTCAAAATTGTGACTACAATGTGGCTAAACAGGCACCCGTTTCATTATATGGAATGATAAGAGTTCGTAACTCAATATTATTTTTGAGTTGAAATATTAGTCACAACTTTTGCTTACACCTGCTGGGCTTCATCGTTTGACCCGCTTGGCAGCCGCCCGAAGCCGTTCTGAAACAAGTGATCGCTGCAACCGTGGACTATCCGGTCCACCTTGGCTATTCAGCAGACTTTTTTGTCCCTCCGAAGGCTGCAAATACTTGCTTCGGGCGGGGTTATTGGGTTAAGGTGAGCCAGGGAAGCCTGTCTGTTTTATGTCCCAACAAGGTGGAAATTAATGGAGTTGACAGTTCGTAAGGAAGATATGACCAAGGGGCTGGCCAAGTCTCAGTCGGTGGTGGAGCGCCGCACCTCCATGCCCATTTTGTCCAACGTGCTTTTGGAGGCCGAGGGCGAACGCCTCACCGTGGCGGCCACGGACTTGGAAACCAGCTTCAAGGGGGATTGCGCGGCCCGGGTGAGCAAACCGGGCAAGGTTACCGTGCCGGCCCGTAAGCTCTATGAGATCATCAAAGAGCTTCCGGCCGACGAGGTTTACCTAAAAGAAAAAGACAATAACTTCCTCCACATATCCGCCGGCCGCGCCAGCTTCGACTTGGTGGGGCTTTCCGCCGAGGACTTTCCCAACCTGCCCAAGGTGGGCGGACTGCCTCAATTGGGCCTGGGCGGCGAGGTCCTGGCCGAGATGATCGAAAAAACCATCTTTTCCATTTCCCAGGAAGACACCCGCTTCAACCTGGCCGGTCTGTACGTGCAAAAACGCAAGAGCGACGATCAGGAGTATCTGCGCTTCGTTTCCACCGACGGCCACCGCCTGAGCCTGGTGGACCGCAACATGGAGGGCCTGGAGGACCTGGCCCTGGACGGCGGGGTGATCATCCCGCGCAAGGGCGTGGCCGAGATGCGCAAGATGGCCGAGGACGCCGATGACATAAGGCTGGGCCTCAACCAGAGCTACGCCACGGTCTCCCTGGAGGACTCCAGGCTGATCCTCAGGATGCAGGAGGGCTCCTTCCCGGACTATGAGGTGGTGATACCCAAGGTGACCAAGAAGCATGCCGTGGTCAACCGGCAGGCTTTCAGCGACGTGCTCAGGCGGGTGGCGATCCTGGCCACCGACCGCTTCCAGGGGGTTAAGCTGGATTTCAAGGAAGGACTGCTGGAGGTGGTCAGCCAGAACCCGGATCTGGGCGAGGCACGAGAGGCCCTGGAGGTGGACTACGACGGCGACGCCCTGTCCGTGGGCTTCAACGCCCGCTACTTCATGGACCTGTGCGCGGCCATGCGCTCCGAGGAGATCACCTTGGGGTTCGTGGATGAACAGCACCCCTGTTTGATCAAGGGCGAGGCGGACCAGGGATTCATCTCGGTGATCATGCCCATGCGCCTTTAGTGATCAATGATGGGGCGACAATCTGAAGACCTCGGCGGGGCCCTGAAAGGGGCCTCGCTTTTTGTGTCGAACACAGGGGGAAATGACTTGCTTGCACCGCCACCATTGCTTTGGTCGCCATGTGCATGAGCGGGTCCCCGGGCTTTTGGGAGGACCTGCTCGTTTGATGTCTTCCGGGCCTGTTAATCAACCGTTTGGTTATCAAGTTGAACCTGGGTCCTGATCACAGTCGGTGGCAGGCCGCCCTGTTTGCCGCAGGGTAGCCTGGTCTTGTGGTTTTCGACCTGTTCGCCAACGAACCATCAGGCAGGAATGGCGGCGCAACTAAGCAGTTTGACCGGCGGCGGCATAGTTTTTTAACATGAGGCAGCGGTTTGAAGTGAAGGGAGGCTGATATGGACGGATTATTCGCAACCGGCGGCGTCCTGATGTCCCTGGTTATAATCGCGCTGATCTCCCTGGCCATTGAGGCCTTTTTCATCTTCATCGGCGCCCGGCTGGCCGGGGTCTATCCGGTCAGGTTCGGCACCTGTTTCAAGGCGGCCTTCATCACCGTGGTGGTCACCTTGATCGCCGCCTTGGTGCTCTCCTTTATGCCCGCGGTGGGCACCGGCCTGGGCTGGCTCATCGGCGTATTGATAAGTATCTTCATCATCCGGGGCGTGTTCGGCATCGGTTTCGGCAAGGCCTTGTTGGTCTGGATCTTCGCAGTGGCCGCCCAGATTATCGCGGTCTTGGTGGGCGTGATGTTGGTGGGCGGTGGCATTGCCGCCCTGACTGTGTAGTGGTAGTCCGCCCCGTTGCCAATTTCGTACGGGCTTGTGAAAAAACCATTACACATCTTTTTTGGGCTTGTGCCCAATCGTCCAATGCTGTCAGGCTGAAAAAATGAGCGAGGTGCACACATGCCCCTGGTGGCTGGCCTACACCTTTGACAACCCCCTGCGCCGCCTGGTGCACAACCCGGCCAGCATGTTCGGGTCCTACATCCATGCTGGCGGCTGGGCCGCGGACTTGGGCTGCGGCATGGGCTATTTCTCCCTGGGCCTGGCCCGGCTGGTGGGGCCCCGGGGCATGATCTACAGCCTGGATTTGCAGGAGGAGATGCTCCAGCGGCTTAAACGCCGGGCCAAGCGCAAGCATCTGTCCGACCGGGTCATGGCCCGCCAAGTCCGGCCCGACGACCTGGAGGCCAGGGACCTGCACGACAAGCTGGATCTGGCCCTGGCCTTTTGGATGGTGCACGAGGTGGCCGACCAGGCGGGATTGTTCAAACAAGTCCGGTACATGCTCAAGCCGGGCGGGGCGCTGTTCATCGCCGAGCCCAAGTTTCACGTCAGCGCGTCGGACTTTGAAACGAGCCTGGTCCTGGCCGCCGAGAGCGGGCTGGAACTCACCGCGCGGCCCCGGGTGGCCTTTTCCCGGGCCGCGGTGTTCACCAAGGTGTTGGACTACTCCATTTAGCTTTTTTTAGATGGTCGCAGCGGCCGGGCTAGGGCGTGGCCCCGCCTTTTTGTTTTGGGGCGATCATCCCCGGTGACCCGAAATAAACAAGAGCCGCACCGCCTTTACTCAGGCGGCCGCGGCCCTTGCCGGCCGGGCGGGGCCCGGGTTTGCCTTTGCTTCAGTGCCTCAAATAGTCATTCCGCCGCCGATGAGCGGCCGGAGCCACATCATTCATACAAGGTGCGCCTGGTGGGCTTGATCACCGGCCGAAGCATCTTCAGGACCTCCACCGAGGTCTTGTAGGCCCCGGCGATGCGCAGGCTGTCCAGCACCAGGCCCAGCATCAGGGCCACGGCCTGCACGAAGTTAACGTCAGCCATGGTGAATTCCCAGGGCTCGGCGGTGTAGAGCCGCAGGCAGCCCAGGGCCTTGCCCCGAAGCACGATGGGCACGCTGAGTATGGAGGCGATGCCTTCCTTCTCGGCTTCCTCGGGATACTGCAGACGCGGATCGTCGTGCACGTTGAAGATGGCCACCGGTCCCTCTTTGAGCGATTCGGCGATGGACTTGGCCGAACTGATGGGGCCTTTGTTCAGGTAAGAGGCGCTCAGCCCCTGGGCGGCGGCGATCTCCAGCTTGCGGCTGCGGCGGTTTAAGAGCATCAGAGCGCAGCCCTTGAGGCCCAGCATCTCGGCCATGTGGGCCACGATGGCTTGGGAGACCTTGGTCATGTTTTTGGCCGAGCTGATTATGTCGCAGATCTCATGCAGGTGTTGGTAGTTGATTTCCCCTGGTTCGGTGCGCCGGGTCTTCTTGGCCATGTTCTCCTCCTTGCCTCGGGTTATGCCTTCAGCCCCCGGATATCCAATGACGGTGGGGCCGCTGGGCCGCGGGCCACATGCCGCCGGACGGCTGCCGGCGCTCAAAGCGGGGAGGATTTTTCGCAACTGTCTGGGGGGCGGGAGGCGCAGGGTCGCGGGCGTGCCGCTCAGGCCGGAGGGCGACGGGGCGCTTGCGCTAAGGCTTGCCAGATCGACTCTCGAAGGAGGCTCAGGTCAAAACGAGCGTCGGGTTTCCCCGCCTGCTGTGGTCCCTATACTTAAATTATCCGGGAGGGCACCGCGCCGGGTCAATAGCCCTTGGGCCCGTCAGGGTGACAAATGGGAGTTAGTCGGCGAAAGAGGAGACCTCCACAGATGCGCCGGAACTTTGGTTGGTGACGTTGACCTCGTTGCCCCTGAACATATTGCGGTAGACCTGGGTGGCCCCTATCCTTTTGACCACCAGGCGCACCTCCTGAGGATCGCCCTCCGGGCTGATCCAGGTGAGGTAGACCACCGCCACCCGGTTGGGCCCCAGGTTGGTTAGGTCGAACTGGGTGTAGCCTTCCACCGAGGTGGCGAACACCGCGTTACCGCCCTTGGCCGCGATTCTTTTAACCACGGCCCCGGCGGCGGTCGCGGTTAGCAGCGCCGCGGCCACCACGAGCAAGATAATGAACCTGGCTTTCACTCAATAACCCCGCGGCTAATACTGGAAATTCTTACAGGGCACCAGGGTGGTCAGCTCCTGCCACTGAAGGTCCGCGTTCAAGAAACGCCCCATGTCTATGGCAGGCGGGTGCTTGCTCAGCGACTGGTTCAGGCGGCAGTTCAGGGACATCTTGTTCACCTGGAAGGGCAGCATCAACTGGCGGTAGTTGGCCCCGTAGTCGCTCACCTCGGCCGGGGTGCCCTGGGGGCAGGCGATGTTGATCTTGATGGGGCTGGGGGGCGGTATCCGGGTCAATAAAAAGTCCACATCGTAATTGAAGGCCCCGGCGGGCTTCATGCCGGCGGTCAGGGTGAAGGGCCGGGGCTTGAAGGCGTCGCTGGCCACTTGGTGCCTGCATTCGGCCCCGGTGCAGTCAAAGCCGTCAAAGGCCACCCAGTTTTTCTGGCTGCTGGCCTGCCCGCCCTTTTCGGGGAAGATCAGCTCGATCCTGAATTTGCCCTGGGTGGTGCAGCCTTTGGTGGCGTTGCCCGCCTGGCCCCGGGTGTCCTGGGGGTTTTTGATCTCCAGGTCAATGGTGCCCTCCAGCTGCAAACGCACGCAACGGCCGCCGGCCTCGGCCAGGGCCCCGGCGGGCAGGCAGAGGATGAGGGCCAGGCTGAGCAGCCAGCGGGTGATGATCGTTGCGGTAGACATCTTCTACAGCCCCGCGTCAAAGACCACGGTCTTGCCCTTTTTCACCTCAATGCCCTCGCCGGCGGGCAGAGGCTCGTCCATGCCCTTCATGTGCACCACCAGGTCGTAGGTGCCCGGCGGCACCGGGAAGGCCTGCCACAGGGGAAACTCGTTGTCAAAGCGGCGGCCCACCTTGAGGATCGGCTTATTGGAGCCGGCGGGCAAAAGATCCCAGCCCTTGACCCCGGCGGCCTTTTTGAGGGCGAAGCCCGAGTCCAGGGTGGCCACCACCTCCTGGCCGGCCTTTACCTGTATGCCCTTGAGCGCGGTGAAAGGGGTCTTGCTGGCGCCGTAGGTGAAGGTCAGATCATAGGTCCCGGCCGGCGCCGGCTTGGGCTTGAACACGTAGTAGTCGTTGCCGAATGACTGGATGCGCACGTAGGCCTTGCCGTCGGTTTTTAGCAACCCGGCCCGCCAGATGGCGCCCTTGAGCTTGGGCGCGATGTTTATGACCACCGCCCCAAGGTTGACCTCGGTCACCTCCCCGCCCTTGACCTCGAACTCACCCACCACCGCGTCGGTGGGCGGGCGGTAGTTGCTATTGGCGAACGCCAGGACCACCTGGTACTTGCCGGCCAACAGAGGGTGGGTGCCGGCCACGGTCTTGCTGTTCTTGACCACCTTGTCGTCCTTGACCCGGATGATCTTCAGCCCGGCCAGGGATTTCAGGGCGCCCTGAGGCAGGCTCACCTTCAGCTTGCCCAGGCGGGTCTTGGCCTTGGTTTTGGTGGTCTTGGCCGCCTCCACCTTGACCGCCACCTCTTTTTTGACCGTCTCCAGGGCGGCCAGCAGCCCGATGGCGTCATCGGCGCTGAAGTATTTGCCGCCGGCGGCGGTGGCCAGGCAGGTGAGCTGGGCCTTGCCCTTGGCGTCCACCCCGAAGCCCACCACGTGCATCACGAACTTGATGCCGGACTCTTTGAGCGCCTTGACCGCGCCGCAGGGGTCATCATGGCAGGTCTCGATGCCGTCGGATACCAGCACGATGGTGGTCTCGTTTTCCTTGCCCTTGAGCGACTCGGCGGTCTGGGCCACCGAGGCGGCGATAGGGGTCTTGCCCTTGGGGCTCAGTCCCTGCACCTTCTTGAGCAGGCCCTCGCGGTCGGTGCTGCCCGCGGGCACCAAGACCTCCACGTCGGCGCAGTCGCCCTTTTTGCGGTGGCCATAGGCCACCAGCCCCAGGCGCACCTCGGTCGGCAGGGCGGGCACCGCCTTGGTCATCACTTTTTTGGCTGCCGCGATCTTGGTCTCGTTGCCGGCCTTGCCCCACATGCTGCCCGAGGCGTCCAGGATGAACACCACCTCGGGATAAGAGGGCTGGGCGGCGGCGGCTGGGCCGCATACCAACAGGGCCGCCAGCAGGGCCGCGGCCAGGACCAGAGGTGCGCTTAATTTAGGCATGGAGGCTCACTCCTTAGATGGGGGCAGGAATGATCGGGTTTTTTCCGGGCAGGGAACCGGGGGTTCCTGCTGCCTATTCTGGCCCCAAAGGGCCCCGGTGCGCAAGCCGGGGCTCGGCCAGGGGCAAAAAAGACCCCGCGCCAGAGGCGGCGCGGGGCGCAAGGTGCCGGCTGGGCCGGTTACTTTTTCTTGGCCTTTTTCATGGCCTTCTCACGCTCCAGGTTCTGGCGGATGACGGTCTGATAGGCCAGGTAGTACTTGAAGATGTTGCTCACGTACTGCACGGTCTCCCGCCCGATGTAGCGGGCCGCGGCCACCTCCACGTTGCGGAACCAGACGTTGGGGTCGAGCCCCATCTTCTCGGTCCGCTGGCGCAACGACCTGATCCGGTTGGGTCCGGCGTTGTAGGAGGCGAAGGTGAACAGCACCCGGTTAAGCTCGTTCATCTTGGCGTCCTTGAAGTAGACGTCGTAGATGTGGCGCAAATACTTGGTGCCCGCGTGTATGTTCCGGTCGATCTTATGGATGTCGGGGATGTTGATGGGGTTGCCCTTGGCGGTGCTGGGCAGTATCTGCATCACCCCCACGGCCCCGACATGGCTCTTCTTGTTTTGATCCAGGCCAGACTCCTGATAGGCCAGGGCGGTGATCATCAGGTAGTCAAAGCCGTATTTGTCGGAGTACTTCTTGAAAAAGTCGATGGTCTGGTTGAAGTGCTTTATGTCCTGGGGATGCAGGGCGTTTTTGGCCCAGCGGGTGTCCTGCAGATAGCGCTTGGTGATTATGTTGCCCAACAGGGTGCCCACCTTGATCTTCTTGACGAAGAGGTTGAGTTCCTTTTTGAGTTTGGGGCTGTCTTTACGCACCGCCCAGGCGATCTCGGCCTTGTCACGCAGGACCAAATTCTGGTGCACCTTGAGGTTCTTGAACAGCTTGGCCCAGAAGTTGGCCAGGTAGTTGTCGGCCACGGTGATCTGGATCAGGCCGGCGTTGGCCATCTCCAGGATGTCCTCGGTCTCCAGGTTCTCGTTGGCCGGCTCGATCTTGACCGGCTTCTTGCCCTCTTTTTTGAACTTGGCGTTGAGCTTGGTCAGGCTCCTGAAATACGAGGAAGACTTGCGCACGCACACCGTCTTGCCCGACAGGTCCTCCAGGCTGTTGATGGCCGGTGCCCCCTTTGAGGTGACCACCAACTCCTTGGCCTTGGCGTACAACGGGTCGCAGAAGTCCACCTCCTTGAGCCGCTGTTTGGTCACGGTCAAATTGGCGGCGGCGATGTCCCCCCGGCCCTGGATAAGGTAGGACAGAATTTTATCCCGGGGCACCGGCAGGAACATGATGTAGACCCGCAGGTGTTTTTTGCGCTTGCCCTGCTTGTAAATGCGTTTGTTAAACCACTTGTCGAACTGGGTGAAGACCTCGTAGGTCATGCCGCGTTTGGTGGCCTTGTCCAAAAAGTAGTTGGTCTTGGAATAGGCCACCAGCACCCGGATCACCCGGTCCTTGATCATGCCGTCCAGGTCGATCTTGCGGGGTTGCAGCAGCTTGTCCTTGGTCTCGGCCTCCATTTGCTCTTGGTCCACCGCCAAGGCGCCCGTAGCCGGGGCCAGCAAGACCAGGGCCAATACAATCGCCGCGATGGATATTTGCTTCAGTCTCACGCCGCCTCCTTATTTCTCATGGTACGAAACGGGTGGTTATCATTCGAATGTACCCAGAGCCGCCCCGCCTGACAAGGCTTGTTTGGGGGCATAACATAAAGAAATGGTGACAATATTGCAAAAGCGGGCGGAAACTAGCCGCCGATGATCTTTAAATCGCGCATCACCTCGGTGGCCACGTCCTGGTTGTAATGGCGCACCCGGCGGGGGGTGAGGAAGATCTCGATGATGTACCAGACATAGAGCCCGCCGGCGGTGAGCCAGAAGGCCACGCCCAGCCCGATCTTATTGAAAAAGAAAAGCTGGATGGGAAAGAAGATGGCCAAAAGCACCATGCCCACGGTGCCCCGGCGTTTGCGTGCGTACTCCTCCAAAAACATCTGGCGCTTGTCCGGCTCCAAATCGGCCAGGGCGCTGGAGACCAGGGGGGGCAGTTCCTCGATCAGGCGGGCGGTGTCGTCAGCGGGCATGCCGGCTCCTTGGTTCAAGTCGCACGAATTTTCAAAGGGCAGGCTATTTGGCCGGGGCCGCGCCGGCCAGGCTCTTTTCCGGGCCCCGGTCGGCCATGATCCAGGCGATGAACAGGGCCAGGGTCAGGGCGGCGGTGAGGGCCAGGGAGCCCCACATGTAGAGCCAGGCCCAGAATCCCCAGGCGGACCAGGCGCCGTGGAAGCCGAAGAAGGCCAGGATCACAGCGGCCAAACCGTTGGAAACCACGCCCATCACCACCGTGGCCCCGGGCTTGCCGCCGCCCATGATGCTGAACAGGCCGAAGAGATAGGCGGCCAACAGGGCGGCGTAGGCCGCGCCCAAGAGGCGGTAAAAGACCAGGAAGGTCTCCGGCGCGGGCACTCCCACCGCGGTCAGCCAGCTGGCCGGGAAGAGCAAAAGCGGGCCGCTCCACAACAGGGCGGTGATCACTATCTTGATCAGGATGACTTGAGTGAGTTTCACGGCCCCCTCCCTGCTCGGTGCTCCCTATATCCACCGTAACGGCTCGGGCCCGGCCGGGTCAATGGGGGGCCGGAACTCACCCCCGGCCTACGGCTTGGGAGGCCGTTGCTCTGCCTGCTTGTACCGCCCAGGTCCCCTGCCTCATAATCGTGGTGTGTCGGCGCGGCGAATCTTTTACCGGGAGAGCGAGCATGATCACCGTGGCCATTGTCAAGAGGCGGCTCAAAGAGGGCAAGACCTATGAGGACTTCCGCCGGGCCTGGTATCACACCACCGGCTTTAACACCAAGGCCAAGCTCTACACGGTCATAAGCGCCTTTGACCCCCGCGAGGTGATCGTGATCGGGTTCGTCGAAGTCGACGCCGAGAACTTTGC
>JANQFN010000083.1 GCA_028277825.1 Desulfarculaceae bacterium | reverse complement strand
ATCTTCGAGTTCAGCCAGCAGGCGGTGGCCCGGGGCGGCCAGGCCATCTTCACCGACATCAACCTCTACTGGGAGGTGCCCAAGCACTTTGTGGGGGTGCCGGCCATCGGGCCCAATGGCGAATACACCGGCAAGACCTATGACCAGTATGAAAAAGAGGCCCAGCGCTTCGTCTGGGCCCTGTTCGAAGTCTACAAGGAGGGCGACGGCGCCGGCCGGCCCTTCTTCTTCCCCAAGCCCCTGGTGCACATCACTGAAAAGTTCTTCCAGACCGAAGGCCACATGGAATTTTTGCACCACATCTGCGAGGTGGCCGCCGACAAGGGCAACACCTATTTCGTCTTCGACCGGGGCGAGACCGCCAAGATCAGCGAGTGCTGCCGTTTGTCCTTCAAGCTGGAAAAGAGCGACATTGAAGACGCCAAGACTCCCTGGAAGATGCGCTACAGCGCCCTGCAAAACGTGACCGTCAACCTGCCGCGCATCGCCTATGAGGCCGGCGGCGACGACACCCGGTTGTTTAAGATCCTGAGGCAGCGGATCAAGCTGGCGGTAAAGGCCCACGTGGAGAAAAAGCGCTTCATCGAAAAGCTGCTCTCCCACGGCAACCAGGGACCCTTGGCCCTGTTGGCCATGGATCTGGACGGCCAGGGATACTTGCGCATGCACCGGGTCACCTACCTCATCGGCATGGTGGGGCTCAACGAGATGCTCACCGAACACCTGGGCCAGGAACTGCACGATTCGGATGAGTCCATGAAGTTCGGCCTCAAGGTCATCGCCCAGATGAAGTATCTCTGCGACGAATACGCCGAGCGCGAGGGCATGCGCTTTGTCCTGGAGCAGACCCCGGCCGAGTCCACCGCCTACCGCTTCGCCAAGCTGGACTTGAAGCACTTCCCCCAGCGGGCCAAGCACAACGTGCGCGGCGATTTGTTCGGCGGCGAGGTCTACTACACCAACTCTACCCTGTTCAACGTGGGCAGCCACACCAACCCCATCGAGCGGGTCAAGCTGGAGGGGCGCTTTCATCCCCTGATCGAAGCCGGGGCCATCACCCACGTCTGGCTGGGCGAGCAGCAGCCGGCCAAGGAGTCCCTGGCCAACTTCGTGATCAAGATCTTCACTGACACCAAAAACGACCAGGTGGCTTTCTCCCCGGAGTTCTCCTGCTGCAAAACCTGCGGCCAGAACCACCGGGGCCTGGCCGAAAACTGCCCCTCCTGCGGCAGCGATGACCTGGACCACATCACCCGCATCACCGGCTACTTCACCCGGGTCGCCTCCTGGAACAAGGGCAAGCTGGGCGAGCTCAGGGACCGCTACCGCAACGAAGGCTTTTTGACCGCGCCCACCGAGGGCCAGGCCGAGGCGGGGTAACCAAGGGTAAACGGGCCGTATGGGGGCCGGCAGCTTGCAGGCACAACTGGAAGGCCCCCCACGGCTCAACTAATACAGGCGGCAATGCGAAAAAAGGAGTCATAGGCCATGACCTTATTCACCAAGCCGGGGTGCGAGAAGTGCCACTACATCACCGACAAATTCGACATGTCGGAAATGGGCATAGCGGTGGACGTGCTGGGGCCGGAAAACCCTGAGGCCCTGGCCCATCTGGCCTGGCACGAGCTGGTGGAGCTGGCCGAAAAGGAGCTGCCCATCCTGGTTCTGGACGACTCCTCCCACATCTCCGGGGCCATCAAGATCAAATCCCATTTGAAAAAAATGGCTAATGCCTAAAGATTCTCCCCCCCGGGCCGGCGGCCCGGGGCTGCCGCCGGTCAAGGGCTTCATCGAGACCAGTTTTCTGGACTGGCCCGGCCAGATCGCGGCGGTGCTGTTTTTGCCCGGCTGCAACTTCGCCTGCCCCTATTGCCACAACTACACCCTGGTCAACGACCCCGACAGCCTGATGACCCTGCCATTCGAGGGCGTGCTGGACCGGCTGCGGCCCTTTGTGGGCTGGATCGACGGCGTGGTGGTCAGCGGCGGGGAGCCCACCCTGCATCCCGGCCTGGAGGGCATGCTGGCCGCGGTCAAAGAGGCCGGTTTCAAGGTCAAGCTGGACACCAACGGCTACAAGCCCGGGGTGCTCAAGTCTCTGGTGGACGGCGGCCTGGTGGACATGGTGGCCCTGGATTTGAAGGCCCCCCTGGAGCCCCTGGCCTACCGCCGGGTCAGCGGCCAGGCCGTGGAGGTGGAAAAGGTGCGGCGCTCCCTGGACTATCTCAAAGCCAGCGGGGTGGCCCTTCAGGTCCGTTCCACCATCCTGCCCGCCTGGCACGGCCCCGGCGAGCTGGACAAGATGGCCCAGTCGGTGGCCGGCGCCCAGGCCTGGACCCTGCAGGCCCTGAATCCGGACACCGCCTGGGACCAGGAAGCCCTGGCCGGGCAGGAGGCCTATAGCCAACAGGAGATCAACCGGCTGCAAACCGAGCTGGCCGACCCGGTTTGTTCAGCTCGGCCGTAATTGTCACGTACGTCATAACATATTTATATTTATACTATTTCAAGGATAATCCAGGCTCCACGCCTCCTCGCCGCCGCCAAACCCCTCATTTTTTCTTGCATTTGATGCCCACAGTCCTACAATTTATATAGAAAGCAACAATTTATACGGGAGCGCCAATCATGCGCAAAATTTTAATAGTATTGGCCTTGTGTCTGGTTTTGATTCCGGCGGCGGCCAGCGCAGATATCATCCAGTACAACGGCATCCAGCAGCCGGGCCTCAAGGTCGAAGGCAAGATCGACGATGACAGGGTCAGGGTGGACAACCTGGGCGAGTTTGACGTCACCTGGGACGAAAAGGAAGTCCTGGTGGCCTACTGCGCCGACATCCTGCAGCACGGCGTGGGCGGGGTGTACGACGTTAACGCCCTGAGTTCCTATGACCCGGTGCTGAACAACAACCTCTACCGGGCGGCCTGGATCATGGAGAATTACACTCCGGCCCTGGGCTATCCCGACGACCCCGAGGTGGCGGCCACCGCAGTGCAGTCCGCCATCTGGACCCTCTTGCCCACCCGGCCCGATCCCTGGGTGCTGACCAAGGTCCGCTCGGGCAGCAAGTCCCAGAGGAGCAAGGCCAAGGATCTCTACGCCACGGTCCTCAGCGAGTCGGCGGCTATCGATTTCAGTTCCTACACCTTTGCCAACGATTTCTTCTGGGGTGAGAGCCAGCAGGACAACCAGGACCTGCTGTTCGCCACTCCCGGCAGCGGCGTGCCCGAGCCGGCCACCCTGCTCCTGGTGGGCAGCGCCCTGGGCGGCCTGTGGGGCTACCGCCGCCGGCGGCGCAAGGCGGCCAGCTAGACCAAGCCAAAACCAACTAAAGCAATGACTCCCGGCTGCGGCCGGGAGTTTTTTTGCGGCCCCGCCGGGGCCGGGCCCTGCCACGCCGGGCCGGGCGGAAGCCCTGGACAAGCCCAGGCCTGAAATTCTATGCTCTAGCCTGGATATTTCACGAAGGTTGGACGGCATTGGCGATGCGGCTAGTATCTATCGGTGTGTTATGAAAAAACGTCTACGTTATCAGTGTACAGTTTGTACCCGAGCCCGGCACAGCCAGCCATGCGCTGGCAAGGCGTCCGGCAAGCGACAGGCGAAGGCGTAGCCAAAGCTACGTCGAGCTTGGAGCGCAGCCGGCAACACCGCCAGCGC
>JANQFN010000472.1 GCA_028277825.1 Desulfarculaceae bacterium | reverse complement strand
GATCCAGGGGGGCAGTTCGTTTAGCACCACTTTCATGGCCACGAAGTTGATGCCCCAAAAAAAGGTCACCGCCGCCCACAGGAACAGGCCCAAACGTTTCTGGGCGTCGGTGGGGGTAGTGCTCAAATCAGCCTCATCATGGAGCCGCCCTATTGACAACCCGCCGCGGCGAGCATCTCCTCCAGGACGCGGATGCTCTCCTCGTAGGCCACGATCTCATCGGCCAGATGCACCGCGGTGTCGGCCTGGAAGCGGTTCCAGTTGTTCAGGGCCTCGGCAAAGGATTTGCCCTTGATGGAGTTTTCGCAGAAGGCGATGGCGGTGTCGCAGTGCACCGTCTCGTGGGCAAGGCATTCTTCCTGGAAGTAAGGGGTCAGGCAAGCCCTGTCACTGTTCTGGTCGCAGGCGGGTTCGCACCAGCAGAGGCTGTCACGGCCCCGGGAGTTGCCGGCCACCACGTCTTCCAGCTCCCAGTACTTGGTGGCGCCGCCGCCGGGCTCCTGGCCGGATTGGCCGTACCGGCCGCTGGCGCCTTCGGGGTTCAGAGTCCGGTCCACGTAGGCCTGGAAGTCGTCGAAGTCGGCGGCCACCTCGCGGCCCTGGGAGTTGAGCACCCCGCCGTTGGCGTTCACCTTGGCCTCTTGGTACAGGGCCAGGGCCTTTTTGCGCCCCTCCAGGGCCTTTTGCAAGGCGTAGCAGGGGGTCTGGGTGGCGCGGAAGTCCGACCAGTCCTCGGCCTTCACGTCCCGGCAACTGACCACCTTGCCGTCTTCTTCGCGGTATTGGATCTCGTGGTGCACCCAGGAGCCGATCAGGCGGCGGCCCTTTTCAAAGGCGGTGAATTTGAAGTCGGTTTCCCGGACCGGCTCCCAGCCGATGCCGGCCTCCACGCAGATGTCGGGATTGCAGACCTGCATCTTGCCGCTGAACTTGATGCCCGTGAGCGTGCCCGTAAAGTAGACGTCGCCTTCTTTCAGACAGCCGGTCTGGCCTTGGACGATCTTGGCGGTCACCTGATCGCCGCTCTGGGTGATCTCCAGCACCTTGCCGCCTTCTTGGTAAAAGCCGCAGAGGGTGAGCGGCTCCTGTTGGCCGGCGGCGACCACCTCCTCCAGGGTGGTGGTGGCCTGCTCGGCCGCAGCCGTCGGCGGCGCGGCCAGGGCCAGGACGGCGATTAGCAGATACCAACAAGCCTTCATGACCATACTTCCCGCTAGGCCAGGCCCATGGCCCCGGCCTCCTCGGCGATGCACTGATCCAAGACGGCCACTCCCTGGTCTATCTCGTCCTTTTCGATGATCAAGGGCGGCGCCAGTTCGATGGCCTGTCCCATCAATTTTATCACCAATCCCTTTTGCCGCGCCCGCTCCACCAGGCTCATCAGGTTGGCCAGGGGGAAGTCGGCCCGGGTTTTTTTATCGGTGGTGAAGTCCAGGCCCAGCCAGCAGCCCACGCCCCGCACCTCGCCCACGATTGCATGCCGGGTGAGGGGTTTGAGCGCCTCCAGGAAATAGGCCCCGATCCCGGCGGCGCGCTCCACCAGGCCCTCGCGCTCAAGTATCTCCAAGTTCTTCAGACCCGCCGCGCAGGCCACCGGGTGGTTGGCATAGGTGTGCAAATGCTCGAACATTTCGATGGGCTCCAGCACTTGGTCGCTGGCGCCCACCGCGCCTAGGGGCACATAACCGCTGGTGATGCCCTTGGCCATGGTGATCAGATCCGGTTTCGCCTTGAAATGTTCACTGCCGAACATGCGCCCGGTGCGCCCGAAACCGCAGATCACCTCGTCGATGATCAGGTAGATGCTGTAGTCGTCCAGGATTTCACGGATTACCTGCCAATAGCCCTCCGGCGGGGACAGGGCGCCGAAGCCTTGCTGCACCGGCTCGCCGATGAAGACCGAGATGGTGTCGGGCCCCTCGAACTCGATGATGCGGCGCAGGTCCCGGGCGCAGGCCAGTTCACAGTCGGGATGGGCCAGGTGCAGGGGGCAGCGGTAGCAGTAGGGCGACTCCACGAAGACCGCGCCCGGCGCCATGGGCTCCATGATGTGCCGCATGGGCAGCACCGTGCCCAGGGCGCGGAGTGCCAGGGAAGTGACCCCGTGATAGGCCCCCCGGCGGGAGATGATCTTGAACCGTTGCGGCTGGCCCCTATCGGCGTGGGACTGCTTGGCCAGCTTCATGGCAGACTCCACCGCCTCGGAACCGTCGCAGACAAAGAAGAAGTTGTCGATGCCCGCCGGCGTGACCTGAGCCAGGGCGGCGGCCAGCTCCAGGGCGCGGGGATTGGTGAAGCCCATGGGCGTGAAATAGGCCATTTCCGCGGCCTGGGCGGCGGCGGCCTGGGCCAATTCCCGGTTGCCGAAGCCCAGATGCACCGGCCGGGTCACCCCGGAGGTGAAGTCCAGATACGATTTGCCCGCCTGGTCGAACACCCGGCAGCCCTCGCCCCGGACGATGACCGGCACGCCGGCCTCAACGCGGTCTTGGGGGGTGCGGCAGAGGATCAGCCCCGAGTTAGCTTCGCCCTTGATCACGGCCATGAAATACAACCCTTATTGATAGAACCTTTTGATCCCGTCCCTGGGCCGCAGCCAAGGCCAAGGGCCCCTGGCCGCCGGGGCGGCTGTCTGGCTGCCCCTTGATGCCCAAAAATAATCCTTGATTATCGGAATACTAGCCCACCTGCCGGTCCGGGTCAATCGCGGCCCTGGCATGCGTTATTTGATTCACCCCCAAGGTTGTCATTTGCTAACATCCAGGGCCGGCTCCCTGCACTCAATAACCGGGAACCTCCCTTGGCCGGAGAGCGGCATGCCTACCAGGCTCTGTATCAAAAACGGAAAGGTCTTTTTCCCCGACTCCAAAAGCTTTGCCCAAAAGGATCTGGCGATCGCCGGAGGCCGGATTACCCGCATCGCCGATTCCATTGAGCCGCAAGCCGATGACCGGGTCATCGAGGCCAGCGGCAAGCTGGTCACCCCCGGGCTGATCGATTTCCACTGCCACGCCTTCACCTATGGCCACCTTTTGAGCATCGACGTGGACCAACTGGCCTGGCGAGCGGGGACCACCGGTTTCGTGGACGCGGGCTCGGCCGGGGCCCTGAACTTTTTGGCTTTCAAGCACTACGTGGTCAACCAAACCGATCTGAACCTGTTCGCCTTCTTGAACGTCTCGGCCCTGGGCCAATCTTCAGACGGCATCAGCGGCCTGCATTTCTACGAGACCGACCACCCGGACCTGTTGCACCTGGCCTCGGCCCGGGAGGTGATCGAAAAGAACCGAGACATCATCATAGGGGTCAAGGTGCGCATGTACTTCGGACGGGAAGACCTGACCCCCCTGATCCGGGCCCGGGAACTGGCCGACCAGGTGGGCCTGCCCATCATGGTGCACTTGTCGCCACCGCCGCCGGACCTGGACCGGCTTTTGCCCTATTTGGCCCCGGGCGACATCATCACCCACCCCTTTCACGGCGGGGAGACCACCATGCTGGACGATGCCGGCAAGGTGCGCCCCGAGTTTTGGGAGGCCAAGGAGCGGGGCATCCAGGTGGACGTGGGCATGGACCGCTTCCACTGTGACCTGAGCGTGATGCAAAGGGCCCTGGAGCAGGGTTACGAGCCTGACTACCTGGGCAGCGACCTGGTGATCCCCAGCCTGAGCCACATCGTCTTCGACCTGCCCACCACGGTCTCCAAGTTCCTGGCCGTTGGCATGCCGCTGGCAGACGCCCTGTACAAATGCACCGCCGGCGCCGGCAAAAAGATCGGCAAAGGTGATGACCTGGGAGACATCAAGGAAGGGGGCCGGGCCGATGTGGCCCTGTTCGATCTGGTCAGCGACGGCCACGTCTACGAGGATTATTTCGGCAACAAGCTGGCCTCAAAAGA
>JANQFN010000560.1 GCA_028277825.1 Desulfarculaceae bacterium | reverse complement strand
AGCCCGGCGGCCCTGCACGAGCGGGTGCGTTTTCACGGCTTCGGCCGCTTCCGCGCGGCCCTGGAGCGGGGCAAGGGGGTCATATCCCTGACCGGTCATTTCGGCAACTGGGAGTGGGCCAACATCGCCACCATACACGAGCTGGGCGTGGGGGCTTCCATCGTGGCCCGGCCCATAGACTGGGGTCCGGCCGACCGCCTGGTCAACGGCTGGCGCAGCAAGACTGGGGCCGAGGTGGTGCCCAAAAACCGGTCGGCGCGCATGCTGCTCAGGGCGCTCAAAGACAACAAGATGCTGGGCCTGTTGTTGGACCAAAACGTAGACTGGTATGACGGCGAGTGGGTTGAGTTCTTCGGCCGGCCGGCCTGCACCAACAAGGGCCTGGCCCTTTTGGCCCGCCACAGCGGGGCGCCGGTCTTGCCCTTTTACAGCTGGCGCGCCGCAGACGGCATGTTCGACGCCCACTACGGCCCGGAGATTCCCCTGGTCAAGACCGGTGACAAGATGCAGGACACCTGGGACAACACCCAAAACTACACCAAGGCCCTGGAGGACATCATCCGCCAGAAGCCGGAGCAGTGGTTCTGGATGCACCAGCGCTGGAAGACCAAACCCTACCGCTACTGGCCCCGGGAGCTGAATTGATGAAGCCCCTGGACCCACGGGCGCCCCGGCGCATCCTGGTGCGGGCCACCAACTGGGTGGGTGACGCGGTGATGACCCTGCCCGCCTTGGCCGCCCTGCACCAAATCTGCCCTCAGGCTGAGATTGAGGTGCTGGCCCGGTCTTGGGTGGGCGCGGTGTATGCGGCCGCGCCCGGGGTGAGCCGGGTGATAGCCTATGACAAACAGGCGGATTACCCGGGCCTGGGCGGCAAGCTGCGCCTGGCCCGGGAGCTCAAGCAGCGTCGCTATGACTGGGCAATTCTGTGGCAAAACGCCTTTGAGGCCGCCCTGATCGCCTGGCTGGCCCGGGTGCCCACGCGCCTGGGCTACGGCAGCGACGGCCGTTCTGCCCTGTTGACTCACGCAATTCCCCGCAGCGAAGCCGTGCGCCAGGTGCACGAGACCAGCTATTACCTGTATATTTTGCAAGAGGCCGGCCTGTTGGAGCGTGATCCTCCAGACGGAGGCGTGCAGCCGCAACTGAACATCGCCAGCCCGGACGCGGCCTGGTCCAAAGAGTTTTTGGCAGGGCAGGGCTTGAAGCAAAGCCGGCTGTTGGGTCTGGCCCCTGGCGCGGCCTATGGTCCGGCCAAACAGTGGCCTGCCCAGCGCTTTGCCGCTACGGCCCGAGAATTGGCAACTGACTTCGATGCGGTGCTGTTATTCGGCAGCCAGGGCGAGGCCGGGGCTTGCGCGCGGGTGGCTGAAAGCTTGCCGGGGCTCAAGGTACTGGATATGGCCGGCGTGACCAGCCTGGGCCAGGCTCTGGCCCTGTTGCAGCGGCTGGACTTGTTTATCACCAACGACTCCGGCCTGATGCACGCCGCAGCCGCCCTGGGGCGGCCCATTGTGGCTGTGTTCGGCTCCACCAACCCGATCACCACCGGCCCCCTGGGGCCCAGGGTGAGCCTGCTGCGCAAGGAAGTGGATTGCAGCCCCTGTCTGGAGCCTGAATGCGCCAAGGGCGATCTGCGCTGCTTCACGGCCATCGAGCCCCAGGAGGTGGCGCAGGCGGCGCGGGAGTTGATGACCGGAGACGACCCCAAGGTGACTTGATGGGTTCAGTGCTTAAAAAAGCGGTGTTTTTGGACCGCGACGGCACCATCAACGAAGAAGTGGGCTATTTGAGCCGGCCCCAGCAGGTGAGGCTGTTGCCCGGCGCGGCCGCAGCCATGGTCCGGCTGCGCGCGGCCGGCTTTGCCCTGGTGGGCATCAGCAATCAGTCCGGCCTGGCCCGGGGCTACTTCACGGAAGCTGACTTGTACGCAGCCCAGGCTGAAGTGGAGCGGCAACTGGGTGAACTGGGAGCATCGCTGGACGGTTTCTATTACTGCCCCCATCTACCCGAAGGGACAGTTGAACACTTGGCCAAAGATTGCGATTGCCGCAAACCTGGCACCGGCATGATAGATCAGGCCGTGAAAAAAATGGGCCTGACCACGGAAGGCTCCTACATGGTGGGCGACCGGCTGGGGGACGTGGCCTGCGGCCGGGCTGCGGGCCTCACCAGCATTCTGGTGCAGAGTGGGCATGAGGACTGGCCGCCCCGGACGCCGGAGCAAGAGCCCCATTTCCTGGCCCCGGACCTGGCCGCGGCAGCAAACTGGATTTTGCAACGCGAGAGCGGGGAGGACGGCCCGGCGTGAAGATCCTGATCGTCAAGCTTTCCGCCCTGGGCGACGTGGTGCAGAGCCTGCCCGTGGCCATGGCCATACACCGGCAGGACCCAGGCGTTCAGGTGGACTGGCTGGTGGAGCGGGCCTCCTATGACCTGCTGAAGGGCCACCCGGCGCTCAACCGGGTGTTGCTCAGCCCCCGCCATGCTATTTCCGATGGAAATGACGATACAATTCCAGAGGTTAGAGACTTTATTAAGGCTTTGCGTCAAAAAGAATACGACATAGTGGTCGACTTGCAGGGCCTTATGAAAAGTGCTATTTTTGTGAGCTTGAGCCGGGGGAGGCGCAAAATCGGCTTTAAGGGCGGCAAGGAATTTCTGTCAGCCTGGGCCTACAACGAGCGCCTGGCGCCCTACGACCCGGACCGCGCCGCCCTGCGGCGCTATTTGGACCTGTTGGAGCCCCTGGGCTTTGAACAGCCGGCTCAGGTGGAGTTCGGGCTCAAATCTGAGCCGGATGAAATCGCGGCGGCCTGGGAACTGCTGGGCGGGGATGACGGCCGTCCCCTGGTGGTGCTGCATCCCATGGCCAAATGGGACTCAAAGCTCTGGCCCTTGCGCCACTGGATTCATTTGGCCCAGAGCCTGGGCAAAAGCGGCGCCAGGCTGGTGCTCACCGGCTCCTCGGATGACCAGCCCCTGACCAGGCTCATCGCCCGCCGGGCCGGCCTGGGGGAGGGGCTAATGGACCTCAGCGGCCGGACCGGCTTGAAGACCTTGGCCGCATTGTTGTCCCGGGCCAGGCTGGCGGTGTGCACCGACACCGGGGTGATGCATCTGGCCGCGGCTGTGGGCGCGCCGGTGCTGGCCCTTTTCGGACCCACCGCACCCTGGCGCACCGGTCCCTTTGGCGCCGGCAACCAGGTGCTGCGTACGGGCATTGACTGCAGCCCCTGTTTTGAACGGGATTGTGCAGAGCCCATCTGCATGGAGGGCCTGGAGCCGGAGCAGGTGGCCCGAACGGCCTTGAACATGCTGGAGAAGGCATGAAACTGTTGGTAACCGGAGCAGCCGGGTTCATCGGCTCGGCGGTGAGTGAACACCTCTTGGACCTGGGCCACCAGGTCAGGGGCATTGACTGCTTCACGGACTACTACCCCCGCCGGCTCAAGGAAATGAACCTGGAGGCGGCCCGGTCACACCGGGATTTTGAGCTTATCGAGGCTGACATCATGGACCTGCCGGTCAAGGACCTGCTGGACCAGGTGGAGGCGGTGATCCATTTGGCCGCCCAGGCCGGGGTGCGCCGCTCCTGGGGCGACAACTTCGCCATCTACACACACAACAATATTCTGACCACCCAGCGCCTGCTGGAAGGGGCCAAGGAATTAGGCAACATTCGTATAGTATATGCCAGTTCTTCCAGCGTGTACGGCGACACCAGCGACCTGCCCATGCGCGAGACCAGCGCCTGCTGGCCGGTTTCGCCTTACGGTGTGACCAAGCTGGCCGCTGAGCACCTCTGCGGCCTCTACCACAAGAACTTCGGGGTGGACACCACCTCGCTACGCTATTTCACGGTCTACGGTCCCCGTCAGCGGCCGGACATGGCCTTCCACCGCTTCATCCGGGCTATCTTGGAGGGGACTGTGATACGCCTGTACGGCGACGGCGACCAGTCCCGGGACTCCACCTTTGTCGCCGATGTGGTTCAGGCCACCGTGGCCGCCGCTCTGGCCCCGGAAGCGGTGGGCGGCGTGTTCAATATAGGAGGCGGCGCCCGGGTGAGCGTGAACCAGGTGATCGCCCTGCTGGAGGAG
>JANQFN010000427.1 GCA_028277825.1 Desulfarculaceae bacterium | reverse complement strand
TTTGCCACAGCAACGCGGGCAACATCTCCCACCGTCTGGACAACCTGGCCCGGCTCAACAAGGCCGGTCTGTCCGTGTTCATCTTTGACTACCGGGGCTATGTCCAGAGCCAGGGCACCCCCAGCGAAAAGGGCATGTACTTGGATGCCGAGGCGGCCTACGGCTGGGCCGCAGGCAAGGCGGCGGAGCAGGGGGGCAAGGTGGTGATCTTCGGCCGCTCCCTGGGCGGGGTGGCCGCGGTTTACCTGGCCACTGAGCAGCGTCCCGCCGGACTGATCCTGGAGAGCACCTTCACCAACCTGGGGGATATGGCCGGCACCCTGATCCCCATCCCCGGCATGAAAAAGTGGCTGGGCGGCCGCTTCAACTCCCTGGGTCGGGCGCCACAGGTGAGCGCGCCGGTGTTGATGCTGCACGGCGACGCCGATAATATCGTGCCCATTGACCTGGGCCGGGAATTGTACCAGGCCCTGCCCCAGCCCAAAAGCTTCGTGGTGCTAAAGGGCGCGGGGCACAACGATACCTACCTGGTGGCCGGGCCGGAGTATTTCCAGCGCCTTGCAGAGTTTGTGGCCGATATGGACTGAACAAAAGGCCGCCGGGTGAGGTATTATCTCTTTTAATTTATGATTGCGCGGCTCAAAAACCTTTTCGGCACCCGCCTGCCCCAACTGCCCCCGGACCAGTGGCGGGCGCTGCACCGCCAGTTGACCATGGGCAACGTCTACCGGTTGAGGCTCCTGGCCTGGCTGGCGGCGGGGCTCAATCTGGTCTTGATTTATTTCGACTGGAGCATGTTCCAGATCGCCGGGCCGGCGGCGGATTACCCCCACCTTTGGGCCTATCAGCTCAGCCTGCGCCTGTTGACCGTCGCCGGGGCCCTGGCCTATCTGGCCGCGGTGGGCCGCCCGGCCGATGCCTCCCGGATCGGCCGGCGTCACCGCATCCTGGTAACTGTGGTGACCCTGTATCTGCTGGTGGCCCAGGCGGCGCTGACCGCCCTGATCCAGCCCTTCCAGGTGGGGGTGGCCCCCTACTTGATCGGGGTCATGGTCATGGCCGCCTTCGTGCGTCTGCCTGGGCGCCGAAGCCTCGCGGTATACAGCCTCACCTGGCTGGCATTGGCGGGGCTGCTGCTCTATTTCCAACGGGACCTGGTGCAGCTGTCCAGTGACTTGTTGAACAGCCTCTGCCTCACCGGCCTGGCCCTGATCCTAAACCGCATCATCTACGTGGGCAGACTCAAGGAGCTTTGGAACCAGCAGGAACTCACCAAGCGGCAGCAGGAGTTGCAGGAGGTCAACCAAGCCCTGGAGCGCATGTCCTATTGGGACGCCTTGACCGGAGTGCCCAACCGGCGGCAGTTGGATGAATACCTGGAGCGGGAGTGGAAGCGGGCGGCGCGGGAAAAGGCGCCCTTGTCCTTTCTGATGATCGACATCGACCACTTCAAGGATTACAACGACGCCTACGGCCATCAGGCCGGCGACGACTGCCTGGTGCGGGTGGCCGCCACCTTGGAGGCGGTGGGCCGCCGGCCCGGCGACCTTTTGGCCCGTTACGGCGGCGAGGAGTTCCTGGCGGTCCTGGCCGGCACCAGCGTGGAGGCCGCCCGCCTGTTGGGTGAGCGCATGCGCCGGGCGGTGCTGGAACTCAACATCGCCCACGCCGGCTCCCCCCAGGGCCGGGTGACCGTCAGCCTGGGTCTGGCCAGCATGGTGCCCGTGAGCGGCAGCGGTCCCGGCGGGCTTTTGGACGCAGCCGACCGGGCCATGTACCGGGCCAAGCACCAGGGCCGAAACCGCCTGGCCTGGGCGGCCTAAGTCCGGCCTACTTGACCAGGGGCAGCACCTGCCGGAACTCGTCGGTGCCCGCCTCGCGGAGCACTTCGTAGATGAACATCTCGGTGGAGCTGATCACCGCACCCGAATTGGCCAGGCGCGTGAGCGTCACCTCCCGGTTGGCCGCCGCCCGGCTGGCCACCGCGTCGGCGATGACGTGCACCTGGTGCCCCACCAGCCCCGACAGGGCGGTCTGAGCCACGCAGATGTGGCTCTCGATGCCGCAGAGCACCAGGGTGCTCTTGTCGTGCTCCCAGAGCTGCTCCTGGAAAGGGGCGCAGCCGAAGCAATCGAAGATGATCTTTTCCACGGTCTGGGCGCCGGCGGGCAGCGCCGCGGCCACCGGCTCGATGGTGGGGCCCAGGTTCTGTTGCTCGCTGACCACCACCGGCAGGCCGGCGATGCCGGCGAACTTGGCCAGGCGCTCCACGTTGGCGGCCAGGGCCTCTTTGCCCTCCATCACGTTGAACAATTTTTCCTGCATGTCAATGATCACCAGCAGGCAGTCTCCCCGCCGCAGTAGCGATGGCGCGCGCCTCAAATCCCGTCCCATAGCGAAAACTCCCTTATGCGAATTGCCTTGACCCCCACCAATAGCAATTTATTCAGGATTCATCCAGGCTTTTCGGCGGCTGGTGAAAGGCCTCTTCCTGATAGGGCAGGCGGGTGGGGCAACAGGCGCAGCTCCAGGCTGAAATGCTCTTTGAGGGCGGCCAGGCGGATGCGGCTGGCAAACGGTGGGGACTGTGCAGAGGCCCGCGACAAGACGCCTTGCCCGCCGGGGCGGGCTTGCCTTAGGCTGGAATAAGGCGGTATAGCCGCCGTATACTCCAGCTTTGCGAGGCGGATATGAAGCGATTGGTGACTCCGTTCCTGGCAACCTTGTTGCTGGCGGCCCTGATAATCCCCGCCCCGGCCCCTGCGGCCGAGACCGCCATGGTCAGCGTCGAGCAGCTTAAACAGATGCTGGACCAGCCTGAGGTGGTGGTGATCGACGCGCGGGTGAAGAAAGATTATGATTCTGCTGAAAAGATCATAAGCGGGGCCAAGCGGGAAAATCCCGACGCGGTGGACAAGTGGGCCCCGGAATATGATCCGGGCAAAACCTATGTCCTCTACTGAACCTGACCCAGCGAGGCCAACAGCGCCCGGGTGGCGCGGGAGATGAAAGAGTTGGGTTTCAAGAAGGTGTTGGTCCTAAAGGGGGGCTGGCAGGCCTGGCAAGAGGCCGGCTATCCCGTGCAGGACAAGTAGGGCGGCTCGGTGGGGGGGCATCGCCTAACCTTGGCACAGACCGATAAAAAACAAGGGCCGGTCCTGATCACCGGGGCCACCGGCTACGTGGGCGGCCGCCTGGCCCCGCGCCTGTTGGCCGCCGGTTTTCGGGTGCGCGCCGCGGGCCGCTCCCTGGCCAAGCTGGGCTGCCGGCCCTGGGCGCGGCATCAGGATCTGGAGTTGGTCCAGGTCGACGTGATGGACCCGGTCTCCCTGGCCCGAGCCTGCTCGGGTTGCTGGGCGGCGTTTTATCTGGTCCACTCCATGAACCCCAAAACCGGGGACTACGCCGCCGCCGACCGCCAGGCGGCCCGGAACATGGCCATGGCCGCCGAGGCCGCCGGCCTGGAGCGGATCATCTACCTGGGCGGCCTGGTGCCCGATGACCCCGAGATCAGCCATCACCTGGCCTCCCGGGCCGAGGTGGGGCGCATCCTGCAGGCCGGGGCGGTGCCCGCCACCTGGCTCAAGGCGGCCATGCTCCTGGGCGCCGGCTCGGCCAGCTTCGAGATCCTGCGCTACCTGGTGGAGCGGCTGCCGGTGATGATCACCCCCACCTGGGTGCGCACCCCCTGCCAGCCCATTGCCATTGAAAACGCCCTGGGCTATCTGCAGGGCTGCCTGGAAACGGACCAGGTCCTGGGCCAGGCCCTGGACATCGGCGGTCCCGAGGTGGTGAGTTACCAGCGCCTGTTTCAGATCTACGCCCAGGAGGCGGGTCTGAAGCCCCGGCTGATCATACCGGTGCCGGTTTTGAGCCCCCGCCTGTCCTCCCTGTGGATAAACCTGATCACCCCCATGCCGGCGGCCATCGCCCGGCCCTTGAGCGAGGGGCTCAAAAACGAGGTGGTGGTCAAAGACACCCGCATCCAAAAGATGATCCCCCAGGAACTGATCACCTGCCGCCGGGCCATCCGCCGGTCCCTGGAACGCATCGAGCAGCAAAAGGTGGAGAGTTGCTGGTCCGACGCGGGCCAGGTCTTGCCCCCGGAGTGGGTGCAGTGCGGGGACGCGCCGTTCGCCGGCGGGACGGTCATGCAGACCGGCTGCCGCCTGCGCCTGGCTCAGCCGCCGGAGGAAGTCTGGCCGGCGGTGGCGGCCATCGGTGGGGAGACCGGCTGGTATTTCGCCCAGTCGCTGTGGCGGCTGCGGGGCCTTTTGGACAAGCTGGCCGGCGGGGTGAGCCTGGGCCGGGGCCGGCGGCATCCCAACCGGTTGGGCGCCGGCGACGCCCTGGACTTCTGGCGGGTGCTGGAGGCGGACCCGCCCCGGCGCCTGCTGCTGCTATCGGAGATGAAGCTGCCCGGCGAGGCGGTGCTGGAGTTCCGCCTGGAGCCCCAGGGCCAGGGCACTGAGCTGCAACTGATGCCCCGTTTTTTGCCCCGGGGCCTGGCCGGCCTGCTCTACTGGCGGGCGCACCAGGTGATACACCATTGGCTTTATCTGGGCATGCTCCAAGGCCTGGCCCGGCGCGCCGGCCTGACTCCGCTGGGGCCGCCCCAGGTGTTCGAGCCCGGCCCCATCCAGGCCTGCCGCCTTTGACCCGGCCGGCCGGAGGCCTTAGCATAATAGATAGATCGGGTGGACCCTGCCGCCTGGAACGGCAACCCTAATAGGGGAGCGTAATGAAGCTATTCATCTTGGCCCTGGCCGTGGCCTTGAGTCTGTTTGTGGCGCCGGGCAACGCCCCGGCCCAGATGCCCGACTACACCCTCTACGGCGAGCTTTTGCAGGCCCACGTAAAGGGCGACCGGGTGGATTACGCCGGCCTGAAGAAAGACCGGGCCAAGCTGGACCAATTTCTGCGGCAGCTTTCTCAAGTGGATCCGGACAAGCTCAGCCCGGCCGAGCAGATGGCCTTTTACATCAACGCCTACAACGCCTGGACCCTGTGGCTGATCCTGACCAAGTACCCGGATTTGAAATCCATCAAGGATATAGGCGGTTTCTTTTCCGGCCCCTGGTCCCAGGAGATCGTCAAGGTGGGCGGCAAGAAGCTCACTCTGGATGATGTGGAGCACGACATCCTGCGCCCCCGTTTCAAGGACCCCCGCATCCACTTCGCGGTCAACTGCGCCTCCAAGGGCTGCCCGCCGCTGTTGAACCGGGCCTTCACCGGCGACAAGCTGGATGAGCAGTTGGATCAAGTGACCATCGCCTTTATCAACGACCCCAAGCGCACCAGGCTGGAGGACGACACCCTGTACGTCACCAAGATCATGGACTGGTACGCCGGCGACTTCCGCTACGACCTGGCGGGCTTTGTAAAGAAGTACGCCAAGGGTGATCTCAAGAAGAAGCTGGAAAAACTGGGCAAGGATGTGGAGGTGGACTTTTTGGATTACGACTGGTCGTTGAATGATTTGTAGGTCAATCGTTGGGTCTTGCTGCGCTCAAGTCAACCTACATGCTCACTTTATCTTTGTAGGGGAGGGGTTTATCCCCTCCCTTCTTTTCCATAAATTATGGGCGGGGATAAACCCCGGCCCCACATGGAAAAGATTTAGTACCAGATAGCCTGCTATAGCGCGGGCCCGTGAAAAGAAGTTTGTTAAAGGACGTGGTTCGGGGCCCTGATCAAAAATATAAAGAAAGTGGTCATTGAGAGCCGGGCCGGCTCAAGAGCCCGATGCCTTGAGACAGCTTCTCCGGCCCGGCGTGGCAATCTTCCCATTCCCAGGCCCGCTGGCTGGTTCAAGATATCTTCTATCATCCAAATGGGAGACAAGGGGAAAGGGAGGATCGCCACGTCGCGGCGGAACAACCATGTTCCTTCAACAACCCGCAATGCCGCCGCTCCTCGCGATGACAGCATTTGTCAGATTGATATGAGGGCGCAGACGGGCGGGAATAGACCCGGACCCACCAGTGGAAGACTGAGGACCTGACTCTCTGCAAACCACCCGGTCAATCCATGCCCAGATAGGCCCGCTGCACGCCGCCGTCAGCGGCCAGCTCGGCGCCGCCGCCTTCCAGCACCACCTTGCCGGTCTCCAGCACGTAGCCCCGGTCGGCCACCCCCAGGGCGGCGGCCGCGTTCTGCTCCACCAGGAGCACCGTGACCCCCTGGGCGTGGATCTGCTCGATGACGCCGAACACCTCGGCCACCAACAGGGGCGACAGGCCCAGGGAGGGTTCGTCCAGCATCAGGAGCTTGGGCCGGCTCATCAGCCCGCGGCCCAGGGCCAGCATCTGGCGCTCACCGCCGGACAGGGTGCCCGCGGTCTGCTTGCGGCGCTCGGCCAGGCGGGGGAAGATGCTGAACACCTTCTCGATGTCCTGGTCCAGTTCCGCCCCCTTGGGCCGGAAGTAGCCGCCCAGGATCAGGTTTTCGGTGACCGAGAGGTTGACGAAGATGCGCCGGCCCTCGGGCACCAGGATCAGGCCCCGGCGGGAGAGGCGGTGGGCCTTGCGGCCGGTGATGTCATTACCCTCAAAGCGGATGCTGCCGCTTGCCGGCTTGACCAGGCCGCACACCGCGCCCAAAAGGGTGGACTTGCCAGCACCGTTGGCCCCCACCAGGGTGACGATCTCGCCTTGTTTGACCGACAGGCTCACCGACCGGAGCGCGGTGATGCCGCCGTAATTGACCTGGAGATCCCTGACCTCAAGCACCGGGCGCCTCCCCCCCGGCGGCCTGGGCCTCGGCGCCCAGATAGGCCTCGATCACCGCAGGATCGTTCTGCACCTGTTGCGGTGTGCCCCGGGCGATCACCTTGCCGTGGTCCAGTACGGTCAGGCGTTCGCAGAGGTTCATCACAAAGCGCATGTCGTGCTCGATCAATAGAATGGTCAACTCCATCCGGTCGCGTAAATCGCGCACCAGCCTGGCCAGGCCGGCGGTCTCCTGGGGGTTCATGCCCGCCGCCGGCTCGTCCAGGAGCAGCAGCCGCGGCCCGGTGGCCAGGGCGCGGGCGATCTCCAACAGCCGCTGCTGGCCATAGGCCAGGCTGTCGGCCCGTTCGTCGGACAAGGCACTCAGACCAACCAACTCCAGCAACTCATGGGCGCGCTCATACATGCGGCGCTCCTCGGCGGCGTAGCCGGGCAGACGCAGGATGGCGGAGAGGAAGTTGGCCTTGAGCCGCCCGTGGAAGCCCACCAGCACGTTTTCCAGGACGCTCAGTTCGTCAAACAGGCGGATGTTTTGGAAGGTGCGGGCCATGCCCAGTTGGTTGATGCGGCTGGGTTTGAGGCCGATCACCCCGCGGCCCAGAAAGTCCAAGTCCCCGGCGCTGGGCTTTTGGCGGCCGGTGAACATGTTGAAGGTGGTGGTCTTGCCCGCCCCGTTGGGGCCGATCAGCCCGGCCAACTCCCCTTTGGCCAGGACGAAGTCCAGGCGGTCCACCGCGGTCAGGCCGCCGAAGCGGCAGCTGAGCCCGCTGGCCCTGAGCAGCAGCTCCCGGCTCATGACGCCGGCCTCCGCCTGAACAGGGCGAACAGCCAGCGCCAGGAGAACTCGTAGCGGCCCAACAGCCCCTTGCGCATGAAGAGCATCACCCCCACCAGGATCAGGCTGAAGAACACCATGCGCATGCCCGGGATGCCGGGGATATCCAGGCCGAAGAGGCTCATGGGCTCTTCCACCGCCCGCAGCCACTCGCCGCCGAAGGTGAAGAGCAGGGCGGCCAGCACGGCGCCGGTGGTGGAGCCCAGGCCGCCCACCACGATGATGATCAGCAGGTTGAAGGTGAACATGAAGGTGAACTGGCTGGGGCTGATGGTGGTGATCAAATGGGCCAACAGCCCTCCGGCCACGCCCTCGAAAAAGGCGCTGAGGGTGAAGGCCAGCATCTTGTGCCAAAAGGCGTTGATGCCCATGGCCTCGGCGGCAACTTCGTCCTCGCGCACCGCCTTCAGCGCCCGGCCATAGGATGAGTTCACCAGGCGCACGATGACGAAAAGGGTTACGGCCAACAGGCCCCAGGCCCACCAGAGGTTGGTCAGGTGGGGGATGCCTTTGAGACCCAGGGGGCCGTTGGTCAGGCTCTGGGCGTTGTTGGCCACCACCCGGATCACCTCGCCGAAGCCCAGGGTGACGATGGCCAAATAGTCACCGCGCACCCGGAACACAGGGAAGCCCATCAAGAACGCCATCAGAGCGGTCAGTATGCCGGCGATGATCAGGGCGGGCAAGAGCGGGATGCTGATCACGCTCAGGGGCCAGATGATCGGCTCCAGGATGAAGGAGGCCGCCTTTTCATCCGGAGAGAGGGTCAACAGGGCGGTGACGTAGGCCCCGCAGGCCACAAAGGCGTTGGGCTCCAGGGAGAACTGGCCGGTGACTCCGTTGATCAGGTTGTAGCTCACCGCCAAGACCGCGAACAGGCCGGCGATGCAGGTCATATGCACTATGTAAGGGTCGGCGTGGCCTTCCAAAAGATAGAGTCCGGCGGCCGCTGCCAGACAACCCAGGATGGTCAGGCGGGTGTCGCGCTTCCTGGTGGTGTTGGCCGCGGGCAGGGGCCCCGGTTGGAACCACCCACGGCGGCTCATTCGGGCAACTCCTGGCCGATGATGCCGGTGGGCTTGAAGATGAGGATGCCGATCAACAAGACAAAGGCCAGGGCGTCGCGGTAGCCGGCCAGTTCGGGCAGCCAGGCCACCAGGAGAATCTCGGCCATGCCCAAGAGCAGGCCGCCGATCATGGCCCCCACCACGTTGCCGATGCCGCCCAGCACCGCTGCCACAAAGGCCTTGAGCCCGGGCAGGATGCCCATCAGGGGGTTGATTTGGGGGTACTTCATGGCCCAGAAGACGCCGCCGGCCGCGGCCAGGGCGCTGCCCAGGGCGAAGGTGATGGCCACGATGCGGTTGGTGTCCACCCCCATGAGCTGCACGGTGACCATGTCGCGGGAAAGGGCCCGCATGGCCATGCCCACTCGGGTGCGGTAGATGATCAGAAGCAGCCCGGCCAGGATCACCGCGGTGAGGATGGGCACCCAGATGCTGAGGGAGAGCACCCTGACCCCGCCCCACTCATAGATCTGATTGAACACCTCGGGCCGGGCAAAGGCCTTGGGCCGGCCGCCGAAGATCACCAGCCCCAGGTTCTCCAGGAGGAAGCTCACCCCGATGGCGGTGATCAGGGCGCTGATGCGCGGCGCCCGCCTTAAAGGGCGGTAGGCCCCCTGGTCGATGATCACGCCCAAAAGGGCGGTGAGCACCATGGAGCCCATCAGGGCCACCCACCAGGGCAGGCCGAATTGCACCGCCGCGAACCAGGCGATGTAACAGCCCACCATCAACACGTCGCCGTGGGCGAAGTTGATCAGGCGCAGGATGCCGTAGACCATGGTGTAGCCGATGGCGATCAGGCCGTAGAGGCTGCCCAGGGTCAGGCCGTTGATTATCTGCTGGGTTAGCTGGGCGCCGTCCATGTTGCGTTACTCAAAAGGCATTGCACGAAAAAAGAAAAGCCAAGATCGCCGCAAATTTCGTGAGACACCTTTTCATGCATGGTCCTTGCCGTAAACTAGCAGGAGCCCAAAGGGCCCGCTTGCCAACCGTAGCGAGGCGTCCAAATCCGTCGGCGAGAGGCGTAGCCGCCAGCGATTTGGCGCCGCAGGCGTACACGGCAGTACGCCGAGAAGACAAATCGCGCGGCACGCCGTGCAGGCAGGAGTTGGGCGCCGCAGCGAAATCACGGATTAACCGTGGCCACGTAGGCGAACTGCCCATCCTTCACTTTTAATATCACCGCCGGCTTGATGGCGTTGTGGTTCACCAGGGTCAACACGCCGGTCACCCCGGGGAAGTCCTTGGTCCGGCCCAGGGCCGTGGCCACTTTGTCCGCCTGCAGGCCGCCGGCTTTTTGGATCGCGTCCAGCATGGCGTTGTAGGAGTCGTAGCTCAGGGCGCTCACCGAGTCCGGGGCCTCATTGTAGGCCTCGCGGTAGGCCTTGACGAAGCGCTTGCCGCTGTCGGTGGTCACGCCCTTTTCATCGAAGTGGGTGGTGAGGTAAAGCCCTTCCACCGCCTTGCCCCCGATCTTGATCAACTCGGCGGCCTGGGCGGCGTCGCCGGAGAGAAGCGGCTGTTTCAGGCCCAGCTCCCGGGCCTGGCGGGCGATCAAGGCGTCCTCGGTGAAGTAGCCCGGTACGTAGATGATGTCCGGCTTGGCCCCGGCGATGGCCCCCAACTGAGCGGAGAAGTCCTGGTCGCCGGTGTTGTAGTGGGTCTTCAGGACTATCTTGCCGCCCAGCTTCTTGAAGGCGCGCTCAAAGAAGCCGGCGATGCCCACGCAGTAGTCCTGGCTGATGTCGATCATCAGGGCGGCGCTTTTGGCGCGCAGGTAATCCCGGGCGAACTTGGCGGCCACTGAACCCTGGAAGGGGTCGATGAAGCAGATGCGGAAGATGTACTTCTTGTTCTGGGTGACCAGGGGGTTGGTGGCCCAGGGGCTGAGCATGGGCAGCCCCGCCTTTTCGGCCACCGGGGCGGCGGCCAGGGAATTGGAGGAGGTGAGGCAACCGATCAGGGCGTGCACCTTGTCCTTTTGGATCACCCGGTTGGCCGCGTTGGAAGCCTCCACCTTGTCGGATTTGTTGTCAGCCACGAAAAGCTTGACCTTTTTGCCCAGCACGGTGGGGCGGTGCTGCTGGGCCAGCTTCAGGCCCTTGACCCCGTTCTGGCCGTAGACCGCGGCCGGTCCGGTCATGGGAAACACCACCCCCAGCTTGACGACGTCGGCGGCCAGGGCCGCGCCGGAGAACAAAACCAAGGCCGTGGTCAATATCAGAGGCAACAAGCGCTTCATGGCAAAAACCTCCCACCTATAATTCTTTGGATAAAACTCTTAAGCGGCGTTTCAGAGCGTCGGCGAGGCGCGATGCTGCAGCGATTTGCAACCGCAGGCGTACCCGGTTGTACGCCGAGGCTGCAAATCGCGAAGCGCGCGCCGCAGCCAGCTATGGGACGCCGTCTAGCATCTAGGGGTTCATGGTGGTCACATAGGCAAACTTGCCCTTGAATACCTTCAATATGATGGCGCTCTTGATGGCGTTGCCGTCCGGGCCGATGTTGATCTCGCCGCTGACCCCCTCGAAGCCCTCGGTGGCCGCCAGGGCGGCGCGCAGCTTGGGGCCTTCAATGGAACCGCTGCGTTTGATGGCGTCCAAGAGCACCAGATAGGTGTCCGCCCCCAGGGCGTGGAAGCCGGTGAGGTCCTCCTTGATCTTGCCCGCCCGCTTCATCTTGTCGTAGATGCTCTTGAACTGACCGGCCAGGGTGCCTTTGACCCCGGCGGGGTGGAAGTGGGCGGTGAAGGCAAAGCCCTCCACCGCCTTGCCCCCGATCTTGACCAGTTCCGGGGCCTGGGCGCCGTCACCCGACAGCATGGAGATTTTCAGGCCCAGTTCCTTGGCTTGGCGGGCCACCAGGGCGTCCTCGGTGTAGTAGTTGGGCAGATACAAAAGATCGGCGCCCGATTCCTTCACGGTGCCCAACTGGGCCGAGAAATCCTGGTCGCCGGTGTTGCACTTGACCTGGGCCACGATCTTGCCGCCCAGCTTTTTGAACTCGCGCATGAAAAAGTTGCCCAGCCCCACGCAGTAGTCCTGGGCCACGTCGATCAAGACCGCCGCCTTGCGGGCCCCCAGCTTGTGGTAGGCGTAGCGCGCGGCCACCTTGCCCTGGAAGGGGTCGATGAAGCAGACCCGGAAGGCGTATTTCTTGCCCTGGGTCACCAGGGGGTTGGTGGCGGTGGGGCTGATCACGGGGCGCTGGGCCTTTTCGGCCAGGGGCGCCACGGCCAGGGCGCGGCCGCTGGTGGCCGGGCCCAGGATGGCGATGGCGCCCTCTTTCTTCAACAAACGGCTGGTGGCGTTGGCCGCCTCCACGTTGTCGCTCTTGTTGTCGGCCAACACCAGCTTCACCGGCCGGCCCAAAACGGTGGGCTCCATGTCGTGGGCGATCTGCATGCCCAGCCAGCACATCTGGCCGTAGGCGGCCACCGGTCCGGTCATGGGCAGCACCACCCCCACCACGATGGGTTTTTTGGCCGCCTGGGCATGACCGGTTGGCGCGCCCCAGAGCAGCCCGCAAATCGCTAGTATGGCGGCCGCTGTGGCCAAGCACCTGTTTTTAAAGCCAAAGCCTCTTCGCATCGGCCCTGCTCCTCGCCTGTGTGCAGTTGTTTCTTTCCGCCGCGCCGCAAGGGAGCGGGGTGCAAACCAGGAATAAACCTCACCTTAATAAGGCCGGGCACGGCCTGTCAAGGACCGCCAGATTGCCCCTGAGGTTGGTGGCGAAAAAAAGCCGGCGCGCCGCCAAAGCGGCGGCCACCAGCCTGGATATCAACAAAATATGTGGGGCTAGCTCAGGCCTGTTCCCCGGCGGCCTGCTCTTTGCGCTCCTCCCTCTTGCCCAGCCAACTGACCACCAGGGCCAGCAGGATGGAGCCTCCCACGATCACGTAAAACGGCCAACTCATGCGGCTTTCTCCCACAAATGGCGTTGTTCAAGACTTGAGCCAGCATAGCATCACCGGCCCTTTGGGGCAAGAAATAGCTACACTATAGCTTCGCCAAATCAAAAGTGGCCAAAACCGGTGTATGGTCCGAAGGCTTGGTCCAGCCCCGGGGCTCGCTGTCCACCTCGGCGGCGCTACACACCGCGGCCAGGGACTGGGTGGCCATGACCAGGTCCAGGCGCCAGCCCAGGTTGCGCTGGAAGGACTTGGGCAGGCGGTAGTCCCAAAAGGTGAATTGCTTGACGTCCGGGTGGTGTTGCCGGAAGCAGTCGCTCAGCCCCCAGCCCGCCACCTGCTCCAGGGCTTTTCGTTCATCGGGGTGGCAGCCCACCTTGCCCGCCATGCGCTTGGGATCGAAGACGTCAATGTCTTCGGGCGCCACGTTCATGTCCCCGGTCCAGATCAAGGGCGACTCCGGCGAGAAGTTGGCCTCCAGCCAGACCCGCAGCCGGTCGAAAAACTTCAGCTTGTACTCAAAGGCCGGAGCCCCCACCTCCTGCCCCTGAGGCATATAGGTGTTGACCAGCCACACCCCGTCCACCAGCGCGGTGATCAGCCGGGCCTGGTCGTCGGGCTGGCCGTCGCCGAAGCCGATGCGCACCTCCTCGGGTTCGTTTTTGGTCAGCACCGCCACCCCGTTGAAGGACTTCTGGCCCCAAAAGGCCACCCGATAGCCGGCCTCTTCCAGAGGCGCGGCGGGAAAGTCCTTGTCCTGCACCTTGGTCTCCTGGATGCACACCACCTCTGGGCTGCGCTGCTCCAGCCACTTTAAAACCACCGGCATACGCGCCCGGATGCCGTTTACGTTGAAGGTGGCCAGGGTCCAACTCATGGCTCTTCTCCACTGTGTTTATGGGTAACCAGTTCAATCTTAACACGCCGCCGCACTTGCCAGCCGGGCCCGGCCGGGATAAACTCATGCCTCACGGCGATAAGCTTTCAGACGGCCTTGGAGGAAAGACCATGCCGATCTACGAATTCCGTTGCGAGGCCTGCCAGAGCGTCTTCGAGCACCTGGCCATGGGCAGCGGCGATGTATTGGAACTGAAATGCCCCGATTGCGGGGGCGATGAACTGTCCCGGGTTATGAGCACCTGCTCCTCGATCATCTCCAGCGGCGCCGCCGCCGCGCCCCCGGACTGCACCCCCAGCCCGGGCTGCGCCTCGGTGCAAAACCGCTCCTGCCCCAACGCGGGCAGCTGCTCCACCCTCACCCTCCCCGGCGGCGATTAAAAGTTAAAGTTGGTTGGGGGAGGGCCTTTTTGAAAAAAGGCCCTCCCCCAAACCCCCTCCCCAAA
>JANQFN010000420.1 GCA_028277825.1 Desulfarculaceae bacterium | reverse complement strand
CCTGATGTTATCAGGGTCATCTCCATGCGGAAGGCAACCAAGCAAGAGAGGAATCGTTTTGAAAAAGCAATCGCAGACCGATTGGGAAGCAGTTGACGCTCTGAAGGATTCCGAGATCGACCTGTCCGATCAGCCGGAATTGGGCGGGGACTTTTTTCTTAATGCTGAGTTGCGCCTGCCCCGACCAAAGGACAAGGTGACCATCAGGCTGGACCACGAAGTAGTGAACTACTTCAAGGCGAAGGGAAAAGGCTACCAGACACGGATCAACGCCGTGCTGCGCCAATACGTCAGAGCCCAAAAAGGTTCTTAATCCCCTTCCCTGTTTCCCCGGCTTTCCTTTTACAACTCGCCATGCCTACCAGCGAAATTTTTACTATCGGACTTATTTATCCACCAAAGCCAGGGCCTGGTTCAAGACGTTGCCCAGGTTGAAACCCAGTTGGTCCATCACCGTGGGCCCGGGGGCGCTCTCGCCGAAGCGGTCCAGGCCGATCACGGCGCCGGCGTCGCCCACATAGCGTTCCCAGCCCAGGGTTGCTCCGGCCTCGATGGCCAAACGCTTGGGCACCTCGTCGGGCAGCACCGACTTTTTGTAGTGCTCGTCCTGGGCTTCGAACAGCTCCCAGGAGGGCATGGAGATGACGCGGGCGGCCACGCCGTTCTCGGCCAGGGCGGCCTGGGCCTCAAGGGCCAGGGTCACCTCAGAGCCGCTGGACAACAGGAGCATCTGGGGCGAACCCTCGCAATCGCTGAGCACGTAGGCCCCCTTGGCCACCCCCTGGGCCATGGGGTGTCGCTCCGCGTCCAGGCAGGGCAGCTTCTGGCGGGTGAGCACCAGGGCCACCGGACCGTGCTTGTGCTCCAGGGCCACTCTCCAGGCGGCGGCGGTTTCGTTGCCCTCGGCCGGGCGCAATACCGTAAAGCCCGGCATGGCCCGAAGCGACATCAGATGCTCCACCGGCTGGTGGGTGGGGCCGTCCTCGCCCACGCCGATGCTGTCGTGGGTGAATATCCAGATGCTGTGGCAACCCATGATGGCTGACAGGCGCAAAGAGGGCCGCATGTAGTCGGCGAAAACGAAGAAGGTGGCGCCGTAGGGGATCACCCCGCCGTGCAGGGCCATTCCGTTGACTATGGCCCCCATGCCGTGCTCGCGCACCCCGAAGTGGAGATTGCGCCCGCCCGGCTCCTGATCGGGCCGCATGTCCGGCGAATCGGCGATGATGGTCTTGGTGGAGGGCGCCAGGTCGGCCGAGCCGCCCACCAGGTTGGGCACCTTGAGCGCCAGGGCGTTTAGCACCTTGCCGCTGGCCGCGCGGGTGGCGATCTTCTCCCCCGCCTCGAACACCGGCACTTCGCTGTCCCAGTGGCTGGGCAACAGACCGCCCATCTGCTCTTGGTAAAGTAAGGCCAGCTCGGGGTGGGCCTTGGCATAACCGGCGAACATATTCTGCCAGTCGTTCTGGGCCTTGGACCCGCGCTTTTGAGCCTGGCCCAGGTGTTTGGCCACTTCATGCGGGATGTGGAAGGTCTCTTCGGGCCAACCCAGGTTTTTACGGGTCTCGGCCATGGCCGCCTCGCCCAGGGGCTCGCCATGGGCGCCGGCGTTGTCCACCTTGGGGCTGCCGAAGCCGATGTGGGTGCGCACCGCGATCAGGGAGGGGCGGCTGTCATCTGCCTGGGCCGCGGCCACTGCCGCCTCCAGGGCGGCCAGGTCGTTGCCTCCGGCCACCACCTCGGTGTGCCAGCCGTAGGCCTTGAAACGGGCCACCGCGTCTTCGGTGAAGGCCAGCTCGGTGCCGCCCTCAATGGAAATATGGTTGTCGTCGTAGAGGTAGATCAGCTTGCCCAGGCCCAGGGTGGCGGCCAGGGAGGCGGCCTCGCTGGCCACGCCCTCCATCAAATCGCCGTCGCTGACGATGGCGTAGGTGTAGTGATCCACCACGGGGAAACCGTCCCGGTTGAACTGCTGGGCCAAAAAGCGCTCGGCCAGGGCCATGCCCACACCCATGCCGAAACCCTGACCCAGAGGGCCGGTGGTGGCCTCCACGCCCGGGGCCAGGCCGTACTCGGGGTGGCCCGGGGTCTTGGAGCCCCACTGGCGAAAGTCCTTGAGGTCGGCCAGGGAGAGGTCGTAGCCGGTCAGGTGCAGCATGCTGTAGATCAGGGCCGAGCCGTGGCCGGCCGAAAGCACAAAGCGGTCGCGGTTGGCCCAGTCCGGGTTGGCCGGGTTGTAGCGCATCACCCGGGTCCAAAGCAGATAGGCCATGGTCGCCGCGCCCATGGGCATGCCGGGGTGGCCGCTGTTGGCCTTTTCCACCATGTCGGCGGACAGCATGCGGATGGTGTTGATGGAAAGCTCGCTAAGTTCGGTGTCGTTCATGGACGCCTCTCCCCAGAGTCCCTAAGCCGGGAAAATATGGATAGCCAGGGTGCGGAGGAAATCCGCCCCGGCCATGTTGCCTTTGGGCCAAAAAGGCGCCGACCGCGTTTGGGCCGGCCTCCGGCGCCCGCCGCTCCGCGCAATGACCCCATCCGGGGCGGCTGGCACCTCCCAAGATTAAGGTAATACTCCGGTCATGACAATAGGGATTTATGGGCCCATGTACAGGGGCCTGGCGGCCATGGCGGCGCAGGAGCCCCGGGACATACCGGCGCGCGGGGAAGGCCGGTTTGTCCGCGGGGCCCGTTTTGGCCGGAGCCTGGAGGTCTAGGCCGCATATTTCATGAAGGCCGTGTGTCCGGCTGCGCCAGCCACCGGCATACTGTGTTGCTGGCTGCGCTCGGGCCTCGACGTAGCTTTGGCTACGCCTGCGGCCCTCGCTTGCCACCGGTGTGCCACCGGGGGCAAAGCGGGTCGTGTTGGGGTGGCACCCGCTGAGATAACTGGCTCCCGGTGCGGC
>JANQFN010000403.1 GCA_028277825.1 Desulfarculaceae bacterium | reverse complement strand
AGTATTATTTCGGCTCCAGCGTGGGCAGCAAACAGAAAACTGCGATGCTGGACAAGGAGATCAAGCAGCTGACCAAGTAATAAGGCGTGCCTTAATCCGCAGTCGTCAGACCAACTTGACGCTCAGCTGGTCCCCGCTTAACTCAACATTGTAGGGCATGATGGGCCTGGGCGCCGGGCCGTGTATCTTTTGGCCGTCGAAGGTGTAGGTGGACTTGTTGAGGCTGCAGCATTGCACGGTGCCCGTGCCGGGCACGTAGTCCAGCCGGCGGTGACCCAGGTGGGTGCAGCGGTTTTTGAAGGCCCGGTACTGGCCGTCCTCATCCAAGACCACCAAGACCCGCTGGGGCAGACCCTGGCCCTCGAAGCGCACCGCACCGCCGGGCCGGGTCAGCTCGGGGACCCGCGCCAGGTCGATAAACAGGGTGCCCGCCCCGTAGCGCCAGCCGCCGGGGTCGCCGGGCTTGTCCGTGGCTGAAATGCCCAAGATCCGCTGCCAGATGCTGCGCTTTAAGAAAGTCACGCTCATGAAAATTCCCCGCTAGAGTTTTGCGGCCGCTGGGCTGGATTATGCGCCTGAATCTGGGTCATTGAAAGCGGGAGTTCATTTTTTTTGCAGATACCTCATGCTAGGGGCAGGCAACCAGGGCTGGCCCCCGGGGCCGGCCTTTGCTTTGGAGGTCAGCGATGCTTATCATTTTTTCAAGGGTAAAATAAAGTACAAGGAGAGAAGCATGAGGCCAGCCCATATGAAACCCTCGATATTTGCGGTTCTGGTCTGTGCTCTGGCCCTGACGGGATTAGGGTTGGTTCCGGCCACCCGAGCGGCGGACCTATCTTACAGCCGAATCACTATTTCCTTCATGAACCTGACCCAGAAGCAGATTGTGATCCAAGGCGCCCTGCTGCCACGGGGGCAATGGGTGCAGGGCATGCAGCCGGTGCCCCAGACCCTGTACCCCAGCAATTCCACGGTGGGGCCCTTTGCCACCATGAGTGCCAACTACGGGGACGGCAACGGGGGAATGCTTTATACCAACATAGGCACCATCACCTGGAGCATGGGCTGGAACCAAGCACCCACCATCAGAATTCAATTGAACGACAGCACCCTGCAGGCGGTTCCCAGCAATCCCAACCCCATGCCCGACCCGGACAATCAACACGTGAAGTATGTCTTTACGATTCAGAAAAAATAGGGCGGGCCGCCGACCAAGGCAAATGGGCCCAGCAGTAGGCCCCCCAAGGCCATTAAACCGCAGGACAGACGCAAAAACCCCCCGGGGCCGGTGCCCGGGGGGTCGATCACGCAGCGTGAGATTCAGCTATACAGGTATCACCGGCAGAGGTTCAGCTTTCGCTCCAGGCTGGCTTCCTCTTTTCCAAAAAGGCCCTCAATCCCTCCTCGGCGTCATTGGACTTCATGAGTTCGTCCAAGTAGACGTTCTCGATATACTCTAATCCCCGGCTTTTGTCATCCATTAATCCGCCTTCAATGGATTTTTTTGTGAGTTTGAGCACAAGGCCGGAAAGGTTCAATAGTTTGCCCACCATGGCCTCGGTGGCCGCCTCCAGTTCCTCCGGCGGCACCACCTGGTTGACCATGCCCATGTCCTTGGCCTCAGCCGCGCCGATCACATCGCCGGTGACGATCAACTCCAGGGCTTTCTTGTAGCCCATCTGGCGGGGGAAGACCAGGGCGGCGATGGGCGGGAACACCCCCACCAGGATCTCGGGCTGGCCGAATTTGGCCTTCTCGCTGGCCACCACCAGGTCGCACCAGGCGGCCAGCTCGCAACCCCCGCCCAGGGCGGCGCCCTGCACTTGGGCTACGCTGATCACGCCCAGATCGTCCATGCGCCGGAATATGCCGTGGAACACCTCGATCATCTCCTTGACCTGGTCGCCCAGGTGCTCGCCCACGTCCACCCCGGCGCTAAAGGCCTTGCCCTCGGCCTTGATCAGCAGACACTTAAGGCTCTGGCCGGTCAGGCTGTCCAGGGCCTGGTTCATCTCCTTCATCATGGCGATGTTCAAGACGTTCAAGGGCTCGCGGCACAGAGTCAGGGTGGCCAGGGGGCCCTCCTTCTCCAGTTTTATGTGCTCATAGGCCATGAAAAGCCTCCTTGCTAATCAAAAATTCAGCGGGAGAACGCCATCCACGCGCGTGGGACGGCAGGCTCTCCCGCTGCTTGGCTCAGGGTTGGCGCTTTAAGCCGCCCTCAGTCCTGGGGCTTGCCCAAGACCTGCTCGAAGGTCTCTTCGTTGGCCTCCGCGCCCTGTGCGATCAACTGACGGAACTTTATGAAGTCGATCACGTCCTGGCCGGTGATTTTCTTGGTGTTGAAGGCGCCGAAGCCCAGGAAGGCCTCGTAGTTCATGTTGCTCATCAGCCAGTGACGGTTGGGGAGCTTCATCTGGTCCCAGAAGAACTTCTTTTTGGCCCGGATACCGTCGATGGTTTTCATGGCGCAGCCGGGGAAGAGGTTGGCAAAGGTCCAGATCACCTTGTCCACTTCCTTGTCCAACAGCTCCGGGTCCTTGGGTAGCTCCTTGATCTGGGCTTTGGCCGCCTTCAGGGCCTCCTTGTCCTTGACGTACTCGCCGTAGACGATCTCGCCGTCTTCCACGTACTTGTCGGTGATCAACATGGGGTTGCGCACGAACTTGTCGCCGTCTTTTAAGACCGGCACCACCTTGGAGATGAGGTTCTTGGCGCGCATCTTATAAGCGCTCCACATCTCACAAGACACGCAGTTCCACATGGCGTCTTCCATGTTGAGCATCCAGGGCAAAAAGTCGCTGGAGCCGCCGTCTGGGGCCGAGCCGTGACGGGCGCCGGCCTGGCCGAAGATGGCCAGGTCCGAGGAGATGGCCAGGTCGCAGGCCATGCCGATCTCCTGGCCGCCGGCCACGCGCATGCCGTTCACCCGGCAGATGGTGGGCTTCTTGCAGATCAGGATGGCGTCCACCATCATGTTGAACAGGTCCATGTACTCGCCGTACTCGTTGGGCCGCCGCGAATAGTACTCGGAGTACTCTTTGGTGTTGCCGCCGGTGCAGAAGGCGTCGAAGCCGGTGCCGGTGAACACGCAAGCCACCACCGTGCGGTCGCCGCTGGCCGCGAAGAAGCCGGCGATGACGCCCTTGACCATGGTGGTGGTGTAGGAGTTGTATTGGCGCGGGTTGTTCAGGCGAACCTCGGCCACGTAGAGGCCGGGCACTTCTTCGCCGGAAAAGGGGTTGACCAGGGGCCGTTTGGTGTAGACCACGCAGGGGGCGTCCTCATCGCCACCCCAGTAGCGGCCCTGCACCATGTCCTCTTCGAACAGCAGGTGGTTCTTAAGCTCATGCTCTCTGGGCATCCAATCCAGGGACATGCCTTCCTCCTTATGGGATCAAAGTTTCCTTAAACTTGTTTCGTCTTCCAAAAAAGCCGGCCTAGAAGTCAGGCTCCAGCACCTGACGCTTGTCGAACAGGCCGTTGTGCTGCTGCTCGAACACCTGGGCGATCTGGCTCATGGGCTTGGTCTCCAGGAAAGGCTCGATTTGAACCCGCCCGTCCTGCACCATCTCCAGCACTTTGGGGTAGTACTTGGGCAGGCAGCCCCAGGTGCCGATCATCTCGGCGTCAAAGGCCATCAGCTTGCTGATCATGAAGCTGTTGGGCTTGGGCGAGAAGCCCACCACGATGAGTTTTCCCAAAAAGCCCAAAAGGCCCAGGGCGATGTCCTGGCCCGGGGCGACGCCGGAGCACTCGAAGATTTTCCAGCCGTAGTTGCCGGGTACGCCGGCATCCTTGGACGCGGCCGTGAATTCCTTCTTGATGGCCTTTAGATCCTTGTCCCTGGAGTTGATAATGTAGTCCAGGCCGAAGTCGAGGCTGCGCTCGAGTTTCGGTTGATTCACGTCGATGCCGATGACCACCTCCGCACCCAGGGCCTTGGTGATTTGCCCCATGTAAACGCCCACGCCGCCGGCGGCGCCGGTGATGATCACCCGGTCGCCCCGGCTGATCCCGGCCCGCATGGCCGCCTGATAGGGGGTGGTGGCGGCATCGGCCACCACAGCGTAATGGGACAGGGGCAATTTGAGTTGGTCGATGACGCACAGGTCCTCGGCGGGCACCGGGATGTAATCCGAGAAGCCGCCGTAAAGCCCTAAGGAGTTGCCGGGCATCTGCTGGTTGAGGCAACGGTTGCCCCGGCCGCTTTCGCAGATAGGGCAGTTGTTGCAGGGCATCACCGCGGGCACGATCACGTCCTTGCCTTCCAACTCGGACGGGCCAGCCAACACGCTGCCGGCGATCTCGTGGCCCAGGGTCAGGGGAGGCTTGTTCACTGTGGGCACGCCGTCGTAGAAATAGCTCAGGTCGGTGTGGCACACGCCGCAGCCGGCCACCTTGACCAAGGCCTGGCCGGCTTCCAGCTCCGGCAGCGGCAGCGTGGTTTTAACCAGCTTGCCGGGCTTGCCCTGGGAACCCGCTTCGACCATCTGCCAGGTGTTGATCACGCTGGGAAGGGAAGCCATGCTCTGCACTCCATCCTTTTTTCCTGCAAGGGGGTTTTCTCCCAGGTTCCGCCGCTGTTCCTAAATCATGCCGTAGCCGCCGTCCACGCAAATGAGCTGGCCGGTGACGTAGTCGGCCTCATCCGAGGCCAAAAACACGAAGGCCGGGGTGATGTCGTCCGCCTCGGCGAAGCGCTTCAACAGAATCCGGTTCATGTAGATTTCTTTGAGTTTTTCGTCGCTGCGGATCTTTTCGGTCATGTCCGTGGCCACGATGCCCAGGGAGATCACGTTGCAGCACACGTTGAAGCGGGCCATTTCGCGGGCTATGGACTTGCTCAGGCTGATCACCCCGCCCTTGGCCGCCGAGTAGTTCACCTGGCCCACGGTGCCCACCACGCCGGCCACCGAGGTGACGTTGATGATCTTGCCGCTGGCCTGTTCCTTCATCACCGGGTGGGCCGCCTTGGACATGAGCCACACCGCCTTGAGGTGGATGTCCAACACCGCCTGCCAGGAGTCCTCGTCCATCTTGTGCAGCATGCCCGGCCGGGTGAAGCCGGCGTTGTTGACCACGATGTCCAGGCCGCCCAACTCGCCGGTGGCCGCCTCCACCAGGGCCTGGCAGTCCTCGGCCCGGGCCACGTCGGCCTTTACGGCCACCGCGTTTCTGCCCAGTGCCTTGATCTCTTCCACCAGCTCCAGGGCCGGCCCCTCGGAGGAGGAGTAGTTGACCACCACGTCGGCGCCCTGCCTGGCAAAGGCCAGGGCCACCGAGGCGCCCACGCCCCGGGAGGAGCCGGTAACAATGGCTTTTTTGTCCTTAAGGCGCATGCATTTCCTCCTGTGTTGGCCGGGATATCCGGAGTCCGGCGCGGCCGCTGGGGCCAGCCGTGTTGGTGCTGGAATGTAACTTCAATATAGCTACGTTGTAACTATTCTCAAAGTTTGGACAGGGTGTCAAGGAAAAAGGTGCCAGAAGGTAGGTAAATGCCGATTTTGGCTCCAAACTGTCACTTTGACAGCCGCGGCAACATGGGCTAGGTTGAGGGCCTTGAGGCTTCAATAAAATGAAACTGAGTTTCGGAGGTTAACATGCAGACACGCTTGACCCAGCTTCTGGGCATCGAATATCCCATCATACAGGGCGCCCTGCAGTGGCTGGCCAAGGCCCCCCTGGCCGGGGCGGTGAGCGCCGCCGGCGGCCTGGGCATCGTCAACGCCAAGAGCTTCACCGAACCCCAGGAACTGGCCGCCGAAATAGCCGCGGTGCGGGCCATCACCGACAAGCCCTTTGCGGTGAACATCTCCATGCTGCCCGAGATGGCCGGCGGCGAGGACGAAACCAAATGGTTTGAAGTCTGCATAGATGAAAAAGTGCCGGTGGTGGAGACCGCCGGGCGCAGTCCCAAGGCTTTTGTGGAGGCGCTCAAGGAGGCGGGCATCATCTTGATGCACAAGGTGCCGGCCACGCGTTTCGGCCTCAGCGCCCAGCGGGCCGGGGTGGACGCGGTGACCCTGGTGGGGCACGAGTGCGGCGGCCATCCGGGCATGGACGGGGTGAGCACTCTGGTGATGATCCCCAAGGCGGCCGACCAACTGGAGGTGCCGGTGATCGCCGGCGGCGGCATCGCCGACGGGCGCGGCCTGGCCGCGGCCCTGGCCCTGGGCGCCGACGGCGTGGTCATGGGCACCCGCTTTCTACTGGCCGCCGAGACCGGGCTGCACCCGGCCATAGCCAACCGCCTGGAGGAGGCCACTGAACTGGACACCACCCTGGTGATGGACTCCATCCGCAACACCGCGCGGGTCTTGAACAACGACACCGCCCGCGAGTGCCAGGATCTGGAGGCCCAGGGCGTGGGTCTGGAGGAACTGATCGCGGTGATCTCCGGCCGCCGGGGACTCAAGGCCCTAAGCGCCGGCGACCCCGAGGGCGGCATCCTGGCCTTGGGCCAGGGCGTGGGCATCATGGATGAGGTCCTGCCCGTGGCCCAGATCATGGAGCGCACCGTGGCCCAGGCCCAAGAGGCCCTGGCCAAGCTGAACCGGGAAATGGGCTGA
>JANQFN010000442.1 GCA_028277825.1 Desulfarculaceae bacterium | reverse complement strand
TTCTTGATCGGATAGGGGAACCTAAGTGGCCAAGAACTGGTACATCGTTCACACCTACTCGGGCTTTGAAAACAAGGTGCGAGACGCCTTGGTGGAGCGCATCCAAAGCCACGGCCTGGCCGATTACTTCGGCGAGGTGCTGGTGCCCATGGAAAAGGTGGTGGAGATGGTGCGCGGCCAGCGCCGCGAGTCGCAGCGCAAGTTCTACCCCGGCTACATCGTGGTGGAGATGGAGATGAATGATGAGACCTGGCACCTGGTCAAAAACACGGCCAAGGTGACCGGTTTCGTGGGCGGCAACGAGACCCGCCCCACCCCCATCACCGAAGAGGAAGCGGCCCGCATCATAAACCAGATGACCGAGGGCGCCAAGCAGCCCAAGCCCAAGTACAGCTTTCGCGAGGGCGACGAGGTGCGGGTCATCGACGGGCCTTTCAACAACTTCAACGGCACGGTGGAGGAGGTCTTCGCCGACAAGGGCAAGCTCCGGGTGCTGATCAGCATCTTCGGGCGGGCCACGCCGGTGGAGTTGGAGTTTGTGCAGGTTTCCAGCATCTGACGCCGGCCGGCTCATAAGCCGGTGGGGAAAGACATACTAGACGCCGGGCAGGGGCGAAAAAAGAGCCCAGGGCTTTGGCGAGGGGCGCAAACGCCGCCCGCAGCAACGAGGTGAACCATGGCCAAAAAAGTCATCGCCAATATCAAACTGCAGATTCCGGCCGGCAAGGCCAATCCCAGCCCGCCGGTGGGCCCGGCTCTGAGCCCCCACGGCGCCAATATCATGGAGTTCTGCAAGGCGTTCAACGCGCGCACCCAGAACGAAGGCGACACCATCATCCCGGTGGTGATCACGGTGTATGCCGACCGCAGCTTTTCTTTCATCACCAAGACTCCGCCGGCCGCGGTGCTCTTAAGAAAGGCCGCCGGCATCGAAAAGGGCTCGGGCGTGCCCAACCTGGAAAAATGCGGCCAGGTGAGCTTGAAGCAGGTGCAGGAGATCGCCCAGCTTAAGATGAAGGATTTGAACACCAGGGACCTGGACCAGGCGGTGAACACCATCATGGGCACCGCCCGCTCCATGGGCCTGGAAGTGATTCGCTAGCAGCCGACTTTATTAGAGCCCGTGGAGGCCCGGTCTGGCCGCTCGCACACGGCGCTCCGCTGAGACAAACGGAGAGAGACGATGGCCAAAAAAGGCAAGCAATACGCTAACTCCCGCCAGATGGTGGACCGCGAGACCCGCTACGGCTTCGCCGAGGGCGTGGCCAAGGCTCTGGAAGCCAAATTCGCCAAATTCGACGAGACCGTGGACCTGGCCGTGCGCCTGGGGGTGGACCCCCGCCACGCCGACCAGATGGTGCGCGGCACGGTGGTGCTGCCCAACGGCACCGGCAAGAGCGTGACCGTGTTGGTGTTCGCCAAGGGCGAAAAAGAGACCGAGGCCACAGAGGCCGGGGCCGACTACGTGGGCTCCGATGAATTGGTGGAAAAGATCCAGGGCGGCTGGACCGAATTCGACCGGGCCATCGCCACCCCGGACATGATGTCCACCGTGGGGAAACTGGGCCGGGTGCTGGGCCCCCGGGGCCTGATGCCCAACACCAAAAGCGGCACCGTCACCTTTGACCTGGCCAAGGCGGTCAAGGAGGTCAAAGCGGGCAAGATCGAGTTCCGCGTGGACAAGGGCGGCGTGGTGCACGCCCCCATCGGCAAGACCAGCTTCGGCGCCGAAAAGCTGACCGAGAACCTGGAGAGCCTGATGGAGACCCTGGTGAAGCTCAAACCGGCCACGGCCAAGGGCACCTACATCAAGGGGATCACCCTGTCCACCACCATGGGCCCGGGCGTCAAGCTGGACCCGGGCGAGGTGAAGGCCCTGATGGCCGCCAAGGCCTAAGGGAAAGAGAGTTTTTTAGGCGGCGGGGATATACGCCGCCGGGACACAACCGAACTGGACCTGCCACAAGGTCTAAGACGGCAGGCGGCCCACATAGGGCCATAATGATCCGCCGGTGGATCACCCGCCCAGATCGAGCGTGCAGGCGACGCGGCCGTCAGGTTGCTAGACAGGCCAACGCGGTCTGAGACCGAAAACGGGTCCGGCAAAGGTAAAGGAGGTGTGAACACGTGAACCGCGAAGAGAAAAAGGCTGTGGTAGCCAACGTGGCTGACCGCCTTTCTCGCGCGCAAGCCGTGATTTTGACCGACTTTACGGGCCTGAAGGTGGAGCAGATGACTGAGCTCAGGCATCGCTTCCGCGAAAACGGTCTGGAATACGTGGTGGTCAAAAACACATTGCTCAAGCGCGCGTCGGAAGGCACCTCGTGCCAGGAGCTGTTGGGGGACTTGGAAGGCCCCAACGGTTTGGCCCTGGGCTATGAGGAGCCGGTTGACCTGGCCAAGGTCCTGGTGGAGTTCGCCAAGGACAACCCCAAGATGGACATCAAGGAAGGCATCTTGGGCGAGCAGATCATCAACCCCGAGCAGGTCAAGGCCCTGGCCAAGCTGCCCTCGCGCGAGGTGCTCTTGGCCCAGCTTTTGGGCACCATGAACGGGGTGCCGCGCAACTTCGTGAGCCTGTTGGCTGCGGTGGTGCGCGACTTTATGAACCTGCTCAAGGCCATTGAAGAGCAAAAGGCCGCTCAAGAGGCCTAAGGCAAGCGACCTGATAAAACGCGAAAAGGTCGCTTGAGTGCGGCCTGTCGAAAGGAATTGTTAAAGACCATGGCAGATATCACCAAAGACGACGTAATCGAATTCGTGAAGAACATGTCCGTGCTCGAACTTTCCGAGCTGGTCAAAGAGATGGAAGAGATCTTCGGCGTTAGCGCCGCGGCCCCCATGGCGGTGGCGGCGGCTCCGGCGGCCGGCGGCGAGGCCGCGGCGGCCGAGGAGCAGACCGAGTTTGACGTGATGCTCGAAGGCGCCGGCGACAAGAAGATCGCGGTGATCAAGGTGGTGCGCGCCATCACCGGTCTGGGCCTCAAGGAGGCCAAGGCCCTGGTGGACGCGGCGCCCAAGGCGGTCAAGGAAGGCGTGGACAAGGAAGAAGCCGAGAGCGTCAAGGCCCAGTTGGAAGAGGCCGGCGCCGTGGTGGAGCTCAAGTAAGTCCCGCCCGCGGCTAGTTGAAAGTAGCAAACTAATCCCGAGGGGCGGCCGGAGCCGGCCGGGTTCCGGCCCCCCCAGGGCGACATAGGGCAACCCCCACCGGTGGTGCCGGGCCGTCAAAATGGGGCAGACGGCCCAGGCGTCGCCGTGCGTTCGTGTTTTTCAAGCCCCCAAGAAACGCGGACGCAGCCCCCGGGCGGTGGGGTTGCCTGCCAAGGAGATTTCATGAGCCAGGCGAGCAACGGCAACAAGAGGGTTCGCAAAAACTTCGGCAAGATCTCCAAGATCATAGACATTCCCAACCTCATCGACATGCAGAAGCAATCTTACGAGCGCTTCATGCAGATGGAAGTGCCCGCGGACCAGCGCCGCGAGGTGGGGTTGCAAGGGGTGTTTAAGAGCGTCTTTCCCATCCGCGACTTCTCGGGCACCTCGTCTCTGGAGTTCGTCAGCTACACCTTTGGCGAAGTCAAGTACGACGTGGACGAGTGTCTGGCCCGGGGCATGACCTACGAGGCGCCGCTGAAGCTGACGGTGCGCCTGGTGGTCTACGACGTGGACAAGGAGACCGAGACCACCTCCATCCGGGACATCAAGGAGCAGGAGATATTCTTCGGCACCCTGCCTTTGATGACCGCCCGGGGCACCTTTATCGTCAACGGCACCGAGCGGGTGGTGGTCAGCCAGCTGCACCGCAGTCCGGGTATCTTCTACGACCACGACAAGGGCCGCACCCACTCCAGCGGCAAGCTGTTGTACTCCGCCCGCATCATCCCCTTGCGCGGCTCCTGGATCGACCTGGAGTTCGACCACAAGGGCATTTTGTACGTGCGCATCGACCGCCGGCGCAAGTTCCCGGTGACCCTGCTCCTCAAGGCCCTGGACTATTCCGCCCAGGAGCTTTTGGAGATGATGTACGCCACCGACGTCTTCGAGTTGGAAGGCGAGGAGGTCTACCGCCGGGTGAATCCGGAGTTGATGATGGGCGAGGCCATGAGCCTGGCGATCAACGACCCGGAGACCAACAAGCCCCTGGTCAAGGCGGGCAAGAAAATGACCCGCCGGGCGCTCAAACGCCTGGAGGAGTTGAAGATCCCCCGGGTGGCCGTGGAGGAGACCGACCTGATCGGCCGCTTTGTGGCCGCCGACCTGGCCGACCCGGTCACCGGCGAGTTGATCGTGGCCTTGAACCAGCCGCTGACCGAGGACGCCCTGTCCAAGCTCCGGGCCGCCGGTGTGGCCCAGGTGCCGGTGCTCCATTTGGAAGGCACCAACGTCTCCAGCTCTTTCCGGGACACCCTGGACCTGGACAAGGTGGAGACCACTGATGAGGCCATTGTCGACATCTACCGCAAGCTCAGACCCTCCAACCCGCCCACCCTGGAGGTGGCCCGCACCTTTTTCCATAACCTGTTCTTCAGCCCCGAGCATTATGACCTGAGCGCAGTGGGGCGCCTGAAGATGAACCTGCGCCTGAACCTGGACGTGCCCGAGGAGGTGCGCACCCTCCGGCGCGAGGACATCCTGGAGGCGGTCAAGCTCCTGGTGGAGCTTAAGGATTCCGACGGCGCGGTGGACGACATCGACCACCTGGGCAACCGCCGGGTGCGCGCGGTGGGCGAGCTTTTGGAAAACCAGTACCGCATCGGCCTGGTCCGTATGGAACGCGCCATCAAGGAGCGCATGAGCCTGCAGGAGATCGAGGCCCTGATGCCTCACGACCTGATCAACTCCAAGCCGGTGAGCGCGGTGGTCAAGGAGTTCTTCGGCACCAGCCAGCTCTCCCAGTTCATGGACCAGACCAACCCCTTGAGCGAGGTGACCCACAAGCGGCGCCTGAGCGCCCTGGGGCCCGGCGGTCTCACCCGGGAGCGGGCCGGTTTTGAGGTGCGCGACGTGCACAACAC